>NZ_VPCQ01000010.1:0-53515 GCF_013418125.1 Acinetobacter sp. YH12205
CAAGCAGACGTGCACAGAAAACAGCGATTGAACAACGAAATCTAAATCCTGTGCTTGACTTGGAAATGTCCATATAGGACATTTCTATTTGGTTATTAGGTAGGACATTTCTACTTGGGAATAACAGAACGTAAGCGTCCGCTGAACCCCATGCCTATTTTTTAATTCGGTTCAGGTTTCCAGCGGTGTGGTAGCAATTCTTCAATCTGAGTCACTTTATGTGTCGGCAACCTTTTCAGCACATCACTTAAATAGGCATTTAATCCTGAGAACTAAGAATTATCATTTAAAAATACCACAAAGTAGTATAAAATAAACTACTACAAGGTAGTATGAATGCAATCAATGTATACAATATGTGAGACTCCATTATTTACTAAATACTGTCTTGTTTATTGGACTCAGGAAGAATATGAGGAATTCAAAACATTCTTAGCATTAAATCCTGAAGCAGGAGATGTAGAGCCTAATGCAGGTGGTATTCGTAAGATTAGATGGACTAGCGGTGGTAGAGGTAAAAGTGGTGGTGTCAGAGTCATCTACTTTAATCGTTTAGCAAATGGAGAGATTTGGTTATTAACCTTGTACAGTAAAAAGCAAACTGTACAGCTTAGTAAGAAGACTCTTCAAGCATTAGTGGAGAAACTAAATGACTCGTTTAATGACTGAAAAAGAACTTGAGGCTTTTGAAGCAACTAGGGATATTGAAGCTGAAATATTACAAGGCATCGACGATATGCTTACTAGTAATGCAGCGAAAAGAACCGTAATCACTGAGACAGATGTAGCGTTAGCTCGTAGAAAGGCTCAACTAACACAAGATCAGTTTGCTAAGATTCTTGGCGTATCAAGACGTACTCTTGAATCATGGGAACAAGGTGCGAGAAGACCATCAGGAGCAGCAACATCCCTTATTCGATTATTTATTGTTGATCCAAAATTTGTAAAAGAGAGTCTGGCTTAATTTAGACAGCTCTCTACTATATTTATTTAAGGTTTTTTATGAAGCACTTAGGATTTGTGGGAAAAAGTACTGAATATTTAGGGTATACCCATATTGAAATTATCAATAGCTCATTACGCTTATCTTTCAATATTCCATCAACAAAAGATCTAGAAGAAACCTTTAAAAAGATAGTCGAAAATAACTATGATTTACTCATGGAAACATCAGCAGAAATCGAGTTCGAATTAGAAAGTGAAACGCTAGCAAAGATAGAAACCATCATAAAAGAAAAAGGGATTGAACTTGATGAGTTTGTTCAAAATGCGCTGATTAAACTTATCAACCAAAATGAATTGGCTAAGACTGATTAGACCTTAAATGCAGACAATAAAAAACCCCAGCATCCTGCCGGGGTTTCTCATATTGGGTTGCTAGGTATGACTCCTGTCTTACCTCACGCTCCTGGTGCGATCTTTCTTATTCTTGTTGTTTGGAACTTCCTGTTCCTGATGAGTTCATCATAGGAAAATTCCACTGTTCCTGGTAGCCGCAAAGAGCCGAGATTGTTGTGCGCCAGGGCGTACAAAATAGCCTAAATTTTATCCACAGCCATTGGGGATAGTTTCGGATCCTGAAAGCCGATGAAATGGGCACTGATTGCCAAATTGATCGTTTTTTAATCAAATTTACTGGCAAAATATTACAGATCTGCTTAAAAACTCACCAACTTATTACAAAAGCCGATTTTTTGCTTTTTCTTAGTCATGGCTAAATTTTCAAGTGATTGATATTTATATTAATATACAAGTGTACTTCGTATAACCGCCATTATGTTAAATAGAGGGAAAATCTATTTTTAAAGTGATAAAATTATTGCAGTTATTTTAAGAATAGCTGCTTTTGATACTTGATCATCTATCCTAATTAAAAACTGTTTTTTAATAATTTGGAATATAAATAAGATTTAGTTAAAATTAACATTATTCATATAAATTAACATTATGTATTACATTTACTAATAATTTAAAATAATTAGTAGAAAAAAATTATGTTTTAATTATTTCTTTGATTATATAAGTTGAGAGTAAAAAATGATTAATACGGAATTTTCAAAGTGTATTTCTGCATGTACAAACTGTTCACTTATTTGTACTGAATGTGCAACTTCTTGTTTAAAAGAAAAAGATTTAGAGATGATGCGTGAATGTATTCAACGTTGTCTAGAATGTGCAGATATTTGTCAGTTATGTGTGCGTATGCAACAACATAACTCACCTTTCCTCAAAGAGATTTGTGAGCTTTGTGCTAAGATCTGTGAATATTGTGCGGAAGAGTGTGAAAAACATTCACATGATCATTGTAAAAAATGTGCTGAGGCTTGCCGTCAGTGTGCAGAAGAATGTCGAAAAATTGCCATGTAAAATACTTCAATAATGTTAATTATATGCTCTAGACTAACATAATCATTCTGCTAGTCTAGAGCCTTTCCTAAAATTAACATAATACACCTTATACGAAGCCAAAAATGGGAGCTTTAAGCTCCCATTTTTAGTCTTTAATTCGCTTTTTCGCTTCGTCATAAACTATGCTATCAGCTCGTTTTCCGACGGTAATGAGCAGGATAACTACCTGATCATCTTTAACTTGATAGACAAGTCGGACACCAGCTTTTAATAATTTGATTTTATAGCAACCTGCAAGATCGCCTCTAAGCATATTCTTTGGAATATGTGGCTGCTCTATGACTTTGGCTAGTTTCTTTTTAAATTGATCTCGTATAGCAACAGGGAGTTTTCCCATTCTGCTGTAAAGTCCTTGTGACGTAAAAGCTTATAAGTCATCTAATGTGACTTCCTCAAACATCTCTTTAGGATCATTAATGCGCTTACGGACAAGAGCTAATAATTCTTCATCTTCTTCCGAAAGCAAAGCTTTTTTGACAGGCAGTTTCCCAGTCGTAGCAACATACTCAAGAATACTAGTGAAGAAATCAGTAGGTGCAATACCTTGCTCTTTAAGGATTGAATAAGATTTTTCTTTAAGGGCTTCATCGATCCTGAAGTTAACAGTAGCCATCATATTTCCCAAGTATTTAATGTACTAGGAATATTGTAATGCAAATTGCATTACAAGTCGACTTCGCATAACAGCCATTATGTTAAATGGAAGGAAGCAAAATAAGTTAACATTTTGCTTCCGGCCACATTAAGCTAGAGTTTTATTTAAATAAAGCTATTTAGTAATCATTAAATTAATTAAAATCTAAATCTAACACCAGCTCCATATAACCAACCTTTCTCAGAGTTTGATTCTATTTGCCACGACGTTTCATCATTACCTTTTGAATACTCATAGGCAATGTCGATATAAGGCATGATCTTTTTACTGATTTCATAGCGAGTTTCAAACCCTGCGGTTGCACTGCTTAAACCAGTTTTTTTCGCATATTTAGAGTCATCACTAAAGATAGCATCCAACTCTAAATAAGGTTGAATAATCAACTTTTGCGTAATCAGAAAATCACGTTCCGTTTCTAGGCTAAAGCCCGCATAATTGTCTTCTCCCGCATAGAGATAAGCATCAGTTTCAAAGAAATATGGCGCCATACCATGTAAGCCAATCACCGCATCAACATTTTCTTCGGTGTCTTTGCGATGATCATTGAGTTCAACTTTTTCACTACGATAACGTGCACCAATCTGTGCATCCCAAAAGTCTGAAATCATACGGCTATATAAAAGTTTGGCATCATAATGTGCATCATGCGATTCTTCTTTATCGGCATGAATTTTAATAAAAAGCTTATTTTCATCTGTGCCAATACGGGTTTCAAACTCTGACTTTAAATCACCTGTGCCATCTTCATTGACAAGCCACTTATTGTCCACTGTCGTAATCGCATAAATTTGCGCACCGTGTTCTGAGCGATGATCATAATGCGAACTCTGCTGAGCATTCGCATCTGGTACATGATGTAAATGATTAACCGTAGATGTTGCCTGATGTTGTGCCTGATTCATTTGGCTATGGTTCATTTGAGAGCGATCCATTTGCATCGGCTGATTTTGACTAGAAGATGTAGCAACTGTCATTTTTTCAGGCGCACTATGATCTTCACCATTATGTGCCAAACTCACTGCACTGACCATCAACAAAGAGCTTGCTAAAACAGTTTTAGAAAAAAGATTAATGGTGCGCATGTTGATCTCCTTTCTGTACTTTTTGATCTTGCTGTTTCTCTGTTGATTTGTGATGCATTGGCTGATGACCTGCATGTTGATGGTTCATCGGTGCTGAATGTGCAGCATGATTCATTTTCCCCATCATCTGCATGTGTTGTGCATGCTCTTGTGGAGAATGCTGTGAATGATCCATCTCAGACATCGCTTGATGATTCATTGATGGTACATTTTTTCCATCAGTCTGAGCAGTTGAATGATGCCCTTCGTGCGCCAAACTTAAGCTTGTTAAACTCAATACCGCAACAGAAAAAAACGCTTTAAATACAAAATTAGTGATGTGCATGTCCAGCTCCTTTTTGCTCAGTTACTTGGTGAGTTTGAGTCGAATTTGTACCTTGAATTGGCGTTGTAGACACTTGTTCATCGCTAACATTTGCCACGATCAACTTGTTCATCATTCCTGCACTCATGTGATACAACAAATGACAATGGATTGCCCATTCGCCCAACTCATCCGCAGTTAATAAAGCAGTGACTGTTTTACCCGGTGGTACAATCAATGTGTGTTTATTCGGCATATCTACCGACTCTTGACCATTCTCCAACTGCATAAACATGCCATGTAAATGCATGGGGTGCGCCATCATACTGTCATTAATAAATTTGATACGGATACGCTCGCCATACTTCACTTTTAATGGCTCAGCATCGCTGAATTTTTTACCGTTAATCGTCCAAATATAACGCTCCATAGTACCGCCCAAACGCACTACTAATTCACTGCTAGCTTCACGAGTATCTTTTTGCGGTTCTAAAGATTTTAAATCACTATATTGCAAGGCTTTATTGCCCGCAGGTGTAGATGCATTTGCCCAACCATAAACCACTTGATCATTTTCTTGTGGTTTTGCTGTGCCATGCTGTGAATGATCCATTTTCGAGTGATCCATGCCTTGCATATCGCCATGGTTCATTTTTGAATGATCCATTTTCGAGTGATCCATGCCTTGCATATCGCCATGGTTCATTTTTGAATGATCCATTTTCGAGTGATCCATGCCTTGCATATTGCCGTGGTTCATTTTCGAATGATCCATTCCTGCATGATCACCACCACCATGTCCCATATCTTCCATGGTCAAAAGTGAGCGTGGACGTGGTGCAGGCATATGAATGCCATGTGTCATAGGATTTAGTTCATTGTGCAGTGTACCAATCGCATAGCCTGAACGGTCAATTGACTCAGCTTCAATTTGATAATGTCCGCCTTTTGGCTCCACAATCACATCATAAGTTTCAGCTGTGCCAATACGAAACTCATCCACAGCAACAGGTTTTACAGGCTGACCATCAGCACTGACCACAGTCATTTTCAAGTTAGGAATACGGACATCGTAGAAAGACATCGCAGATGCATTCACAAAACGTAGGCGAATTTTTTCATTCGGTTTAAACATTCCTGTCCAATTTTGTTCAGGTGTTTTGCCATTAATGAGGAAGGTATAACCTGTAACATCCGACATGTCGGTTTTTAGCATACGCATCTGATTCCACATTTTGCGGTCAGACCATGTCGCTTTTATGCCATCACGTTTAACCTGCTTCCAAACATCACCCAAGGTTTCACGCTGATCTTGATAATATTCAGCTGAAATTTTAAGATCTTTCTGAATTTGATCACTGGTTTTTTCATGAAAATCTGACAACATCACCACATAGTCACGTTCAGCTTTTTCATGTGCTGCCAATGGTGTTTTACCTTTTGGATAAATCACAAAAGAACCATATAAGCCGTCCTGTTCCTGTCCTTTAGAATGAGCGTGATACCAATAAGTCCCGCTTTGGCGAATCTTGAATTTATAAACATACTCGCTTTGAGGCTTAATACCGTTAAAACCATTAAATCCCGGTACACCATCCATAATGCCCGGCAACAACAGTCCGTGCCAATGAATAGAAGAATCTTGGTTTTTTAAATTATTTTTCACGCGAATGATGGCTTCATCACCCTCTTCAAACTCAAGCAAAGGCGCAGGAAATTGACCATTTACGGTAATGCGCTTTACAGGCTTTCCAGTTGGGCTGACCACTGCTTCATCAATAACAAGCTGATATTCACGCACTTCGGCAAAAACCAAAGGCGACGATGCAAAACAAATACCTGCTAATAGGTACGAACTAATTTTATGAGACATAACTTAACCTTAATTTTTGAAAAATAAATAAATTTTAAAAAAAATGGTTAAGTTTTAGGAGGACGTGAAATTTCTTGCCAATACCCATTTAGATATTGGTTGGGGTAATAAAAATTAGGCTGATCTATAGAATAGAAGGTATCTAGGGGATCTAGCGAGCTTTGCAAAGAATGAAGACATGAGATCTGTGTCTGGCAGGATAAGCTAGAACATTCCTGACACTTTTTGTGATCTATATTCTGATTAAGAGCTAAATGATTATGGCAATCGGTATTCGTCTGTACTTCGTGATTAATACCATGTTGAGTGACTTGCTGTGCTTGATCTAAACAATGATCTTGGCTCATTTCAGTTTGCATATTGATATGCATTATCTTTACTGATGCAACAGACACACTACTCCATCCTATGGCAAAAACCATAAGAAAACAAAACCAAAGTTTTTTGGAGAGATGAGTCAACACGAATGCTATCTAGGAATAGAATTTAATCCAAAATATCTTAACGGAATTTCAAATATTTACAACCCAATATAATTTAGTAGTTTCTCTAAAATTAACATAATACACGTTATGCGAAATTAGAAAAATGAGTTTATTGCACTGATATTTATCTGTTTTTTAAATTTTAGACCTGGGTTGGTGCCCAGGTTTTTTTATTGCGTATAACAGCCATGATGTTAAATAGTTCTCTTTTTAGATAAATATTCATGTTTTCAATACATGCTAATTAGAGATTTTGAACTCAAGCAATTCTATAAAATTTTAACTTATGTGTACCTCTACTTTTAACTTCGGTTATTTATGGGAGGATTACCGGTGGCCTAACTTAAATAAAAAGTCTCCGACAAACCCGGTACGGTTCACTATCTATTGTTATTCTTACCTGAAATTGATGTGAGCTTATAGAGACAAGGTAAATTTGCAAAAGTGCCGGCTATTCAGTGTTCATTGAATGTTTAATTTAATTTATTAAGCTTGACCTTGGAGTGGCTCTAAGCCTTATACTTGGTACAAATTTTTCGATTGTTATGATGATGCGTTCTACTACATGGATTACAGTCTTGGTTGGATTGTTCATGTTCCAAAGCTTTTGGAATGTGGCGGCGGCCTTTTGTGTCCATGAACAACAGCCTCAATCACAGCAGAGTTATCATTTTGGTCATCACCAAAATACCTTGTGTGCCAGCGATAGTCGTCAACACGATCATAATGGACAGTCAGAAAACATAAAAACATTCAGTAGCGATTTAGAAATCGGTGAAGATCATCAAGATCATCTACCATCGATGACGCATTTGATTGTACAAAATGAAAAAGTAGATGTGTTTCATCCAAGCTCTGAAGTTAAAGTGAATCCACAATTTCATTGGAAAAACAGCTATCAGGCTCCTGACCTGTTTCAACAAAGCCCACCTCCCGAATTTTCCCCGCTCATGGTGGGGTAGCCTAAAACATTCCCACCACTTTTATTATTTAAATAAGTGGGAAAAATCATGTCTTCACAATCAATTATACTCTTGCGTCATAGCTTGGTTGCTTGTATATGTGCAGCGGCTATGCAATATAGCTATGCTGAAAACGTTACCAGCTTTGAATCCGCTTTAGCAAAAGTACAAAGTTACCAGACTCAAGACAAGCTGTGGCAACAAGTTCAGCAAATATCTGAATTGAATATTCAGCAAAGTCGGTTATGGCAGAATCCAAGTATAAGTTTAGAACAGTCTGGCTTTGGCTCAGGTCAAGAACAGGAATTCAATGTTGGCGTTAGTCAACCTCTAGATCTATTTGGTCAGCGTAAGCTGAACCGGGTGATTGCCAATACCTCGAATCAACAAATCCAATTGCAACAGCAATTATGGAAGGCACAAAGCCAACTGATTGTTAAATTTGCATGGTCGCAATTTGCACTTGCTGAGGTTGAGCAGTCTGCTTATTCAGTACAGTTAAAAACAAGTAAAGCCAATCTGGACAGTGCCCAGAAACGCTATCAGGCAGGCAGTATTGCCCTGGTTGATTTTGAGCGTACCCAAATTGAAGCGCTAGAAATCCAACGACTTTATCAGCAAGCGATGCTGAATAAACAAGCTGCCGGTCGTCAGCTGTCTAATTTGTGGGGGGGAGAAACATCTTCACATCTTCAATTGAATAAAACCGCTATCCCTTGGCCAGAGCAAAGTCTCCAAACTGTGCAACGGTATATTGCTGAAGGGTGGCTAGAAAAATTCTATGCCTTGAACATTCAGCAATCGGATCATCAAATTGAAAATTTAAGAATTCAGGCACGTCCCAATCCGACTTTAAATGTAGGCATGAAACGTAGCAAAACCCCTAATGAAAGCAACGATACGACTTTGGCAATCGGCGTGGCTATTCCACTGAATATTTTCAACCGCCAGCAATATGCGATCCCGATGGTCCAGCAACAGCAAATATTGCTGAACCAACAGCAGCAGCGTGAGCTGAAGCAACAAATACTCAATATTGCCAACAGCATGCATCAGCTCAAAGGTTTACGTAGCCAGTTCGATGCCACAACAGCACAAGTTACTTTGGCGACCAAAGTTCAGAGCCGTACTTTACAAGGGTTTCAGGCAGGGAAACTGTCCATTACCGACGTTCAGCAAGCAACCACCCAACTGCAGAATCTTCGATTGGGTCAATTACAAATTCTACGTCAAGCTTGGCAAACTGCCCTCGCAGCTGAGGCACTCAGTATTGGCACAAGTTATGAAGAAATTAGCCGTTCGGATGCCTATACACAACTGAATAAAAAGGCAGTCGAAGCATCGCAAAATTTAATCAATGGGGGAGCACGATAAAATGAACGCCAAGCAAAACGGAAAAATATCCCAGTCTCTCATGATTGCAATTTTGATTCTGATTACGGTCTTGGTCAGTCTGGTTATTTGGTTAAGTTCAAAAAAAACTGAATCTGAGGGGCATGGTCATGATGAGGGAAATGCCGAACATTCTGATGAAGATAGTTCTGAAGAAGGACATGCTGAAGAAGGCGAAATACAACTGACCAGCCAACAAATGGTTGAACAAGGTTTAAAAGTTGCTGTTGCATCCACAGGATTGGTTGAAAAGCTGACAACCCTGCCAGGTAAATTGGTGGTGAATACCGATCAACAAGCGCATATATCGCCTAATTTTAGTGGTCATGTCGAGCAGGTCAATGTGGCTTTAGGACAGAGCGTGCAAAAAGGACAAACGCTGGCTGTACTAATCGTGCCTGAACTGATCGACCAACAGGCAAATCTGCGTATGGCACAGGTGAATCTGGATTTGGCCCGTAAAGATTACCAGCGCGAACAGCAACTCTGGTCACAGGGGATTTCTGCCAAACAGGATTACCAGCGTGCCGAAAATGCCTACCGTCAAGCGCAGATTACTGTCCAGTCCTCACAAGCACGTTTAAATGCATTAGGTGCAAGTGGCAATAACAATGGGCGTTTTCTGATTAAAGCACCGATCTCTGGGGTGATCAGTCAAAAAGATATTGTGGTCGGTGAAAATGTGCAACTGGCTAATCAGCTCTTTGTCATTGAACAGCTGAAAGATTTATGGCTTGAGTTTAATTTGCCGAATCAATTCTCAGGTCAACTGCAAGCCGGGCAAAAAATTGACTTTAAAGTGAATGATTCAGATCAAATCTATAAAGCTACTGTACAAAGCTTAACCTCTCAGGCAGATGTACAAACAGGGCGTCTGGTGGTGCGCGCAAAACTCGATGCGCAAGCTACTGAGTTGCGTTCTAATGTGTTAGTGAGAGTGTTGATTCCGGAAGCTACAGCAAAATCAGCCCTTCGGATTCAAAAGTCTGCGCTGCAAAGTATTGAAGGTGAAGACAGTATTTTCATCGTAGATTCAGAACAAAAAGGTCAAGTCCACTTAAAAGCACAGAAAGTGCAATTGGGGCAGGCTTCAAGTGATGGACAATGGCTTGAAGTGATTTCTGGGCTGACTGAAGGGCAGAAGTATATCGCTCAAGGCAGTTTCTTGTTGAAATCTGAATTAGAAAAAGACGAGGCAGGCCATGAACATTAATTCTGATCTGCCAAAACCAGAAGGTTTATTCGAACGAATCATTCAGTTTTCCATACAAAATGCGATTTGGGTGTTGCTCTTTGTCTGTACCTGGATTGCGGTCGGGGTGTATAGCTATCAGAAACTCCCGATTGATGCTGTACCCGATATTACCAATACCCAAGTCCAGATTAATACTCAAGCCAAGGGTTTTACTGCGCTTGAAGTCGAACAGCGGATTACCTATCCCATTGAAAATGCCATGGCTGGCATTCCGGATCTGGAGCTTACCCGTTCCATATCCCGTTATGGACTCTCTCAAGTCACCATTGTCTTTAAAGATGGGACTGATATTTATTGGGCCCGTCAGCAGATTAACCAACGGATACAGGAGGCGCAATCTGAGTTGCCTGCACAAATCGCACCGACGATGTCCCCCGTTTCTACGGGTCTCGGTGAGATTTATCAATGGGTACTGAAGGCAGATCCGAATGCGAAAAAGCCGGATGGAACTGCATACACGCCGATGGATTTGCGTGAGATTCAGGACTGGATTGTGCGTCCTCAACTGCAACGTGTTAAGGGAGTTGCAGAGGTCAACAGTATTGGTGGTTTTGAAAAAACCTATGTGGTCTCTCCCGATTTAAACCGGATGCAGCAACTGAATATCTCATTAGAACAACTGCAACAGGCTTTAGCGCAAAATAATGAGAACCGAGGTGCAGGTTATATTGAAGACAATGGTCAGCAATTGACGGTACGTGTACCGGGTACATTCAATGGGCTTTCTGATATTGAGAACACCATGCTGGGTAGCCCAAATGGCAGCCCAATTCGGGTTGGTGATATTGCGCAAGTCTCTATTGGGCATGATTTAAGAACCGGTGGGGCAACCTATAACGGCAAAGAAACCGTTTTAGGGATTGCCATGATGGCGATGGGTGGAAATAGCCGGACTGTTTCTAAAGCTGTGGATGCCAAGCTTCAAGATATTCAGAATAGTTTGCCTAAAGGGGTAGTGATTGAAACGGTGTACGACCGTACTACCTTGGTTGAGAAGGCGATTAAAACCGTTCAGAAAAACTTGGTAGAGGGAGCAATCCTGGTCATCATCATTCTGTTCCTGTTTTTAGGGAATATCCGTGCTGCCTTGATTACTGCCTGTGTCATTCCACTCTCTATGCTGTTTACCTTAACCGGGATGGCACAGAAAAATATCAGTGCCAATCTGATGAGTTTAGGTGCACTCGATTTCGGCATCATTGTCGATGGTGCTGTGGTGATTGTCGAAAACTGTATCCGGCGTTTAGCCCATACACAGCAACTGTTAAAACGACCTCTCACACAAAGTGAACGCTTTAAGGAAGTTTTTCTGGCTGCCCGCCAAGCACGTCGTCCTCTTATTTTTGGTCAGCTTATTATTTTGGTGGTGTATTTGCCGATTTTTGCTTTAAGTGGTGTGGAAGCAAAAATGTTCCATCCGATGGCATTGACAGTGGTACTCGCCCTTGTTGCAGCCATTATTTTATCGATCACCTTTGTGCCTGCTGCTGTGGCATTGTGGGTCAAAGGCGATATTCAAGAAAAAGAAAGTCGTTGGATGTTATGGCTAAAAGCTAAATATCAGCAAACTCTTGATATTTCGTATCAATACAAAGCAGTTGTGCTGACTTTTGCACTGTGTGTATTAGTGATTACGGGATTTATCAGTACCAAACTCGGCAGTGAATTTGCACCACAGCTCAGTGAAGGAGACTTTGCGGTACAACAGTTACGTTCACCAAGTACAGGCTTAGAAGAGTCTTTACGTATTCAGGAGAATACTGAAAAACTTCTTTTAAAGAGTTTCCCTGAAATTAAGGCAGTATTTGCCAGAACGGGTACAGCCGAGGTTGCAACAGATGTCATGCCACCCAATATTTCAGATGGCTATATCATGTTAAAGCCTCGTTCAGAATGGCCAAATCCTAAAGAAAGTTTAGATGAATTACGTGGCCGTATGGTGACGTATTTAGCCACGATTCCAGGCAATAATAGTGAATTTTCACAACCGATTGAACTCCGATTTAATGAATTGATCTCAGGTGTGCGTAGTGATGTTGGTGTGAAAATCTTCGGTGATGATATGAATGTCCTCAATACTGAGGCGACTAAAATCTCCAAAATCATTCAGCAAATATCGGGTAGCAGTGCCGTGAAAGTTGAGCAGACCTCAGGTTTGCCATTACTGAATGTCGAGGTAAATAAAACTTTGGCTGCACAATATGGTTTGAGTGTGCGTTCAATTCAAGACCTTGTGGCAACCAGTATTGGTGGACAAAGCGTGGGAGAGATTTTAGAAGGCGATCGTCGTTTTGATTTTGTTATCCGTCTTGGAGAGCAAGACCGTAGTGTCGCATCTGTTTCCCAGTTACCTATTCAGCTTCCAAATGGTGGCAGTATTTTATTGTCGGATGTCGCGCAAGTCTCGACCATTGAAGGAATCAACCAAGTCAGTCGAGAAAATGGTAAACGCCGAGTTGTGGTTACAACGAATGTTGAAGGGCGTGATTTAGGGTCTTTTGTTTCTGATGTACAGACACAGCTCAAAGCATACACTTTGCCAAGTGGTTATTGGATAGAATATGGCGGTCAGTTTGAAAATTTGGCTTCAGCCAAAGCACGGATGCAAATCGTGATTCCACTGGCTTTAATCACTATCTTTATTTTACTGATGGCGGTCTTTCACAATGTCAAAGAAAGTCTATTGGTCTTTACCGGGGTACCCTTTGCCTTGACCGGTGGTGTGCTGTTCCTTTGGCTAAGGGATATTCCATTATCGATGTCAGCTGGAATTGGCTTTATTGCCTTATCTGGTGTTGCAGTCCTCAATGGACTGGTAATGCTGACCTTTATTAAGGAATTAAGGGACAAATATCCAGTGCATAAAGCCGTGTGGCAAGGGGCTATTTTGCGCTTAAGACCAGTGTTGATGACAGCTTGTGTGGCTTCACTGGGTTTTGTACCAATGGCGCTGGCAACCGGAACAGGGGCTGAGGTTCAACGGCCACTGGCAACCGTAGTGATTGGCGGGATTATCTCTTCAACATTACTAACTTTGGTGCTGTTACCCGTGCTTTATCGTTGGATAAATGAAAAGAAAGTTTCTTAATCCAATAGATTAGTCGATTTACAGCAGAGATATTGGCTGTTATCCAATATCTCTGCTCATCATAAATAGAATAAGGAAAATATTTTATGTCAGAACATCATGATCATAGCCATGCGGTTGTTACTGAAGAAAATAGTAAGAAGTTAATGGTTGCCTTAGGTTTAACGACTACTTTTTTAATAGTAGAAGTTGTCGCTGCTTTTATTACCCAAAGTTTGGCTTTGTTATCTGATGCAGCTCATATGTTTACTGATGTAGCCGCTTTAGCTATTGCTCTTGCCGCTATCAAAATTGGTAAAAAAGCCGCAGATGATAAAAGAACTTTTGGCTATCAGCGATTTGAAATTTTAGCGGCTCTGTTTAATGCGGTGATGCTTTTTGTGGTAGCAATATATATTGTATATGAAGCTTATCAACGTTTTACGAATCCTGCTGAAATTCAAAGTGTTGGAATGATGATTGTCGCGGTCATTGGTTTGGTCATAAATTTGATTTCAATGAAAATCCTTTCTGCTAGTGCTGAAGGAAGTCTAAATATAAAAGGTGCATATTTAGAAGTTCTTAGTGATGCTCTAGGATCGATAGGCGTGATTATCGGAGGAATAGTTATTTATTTTACCCAGTGGATGTGGGTTGATACCGTAATCGCTGTGTTAATTGGCTTCTGGGTCTTACCTCGAACTTGGATTTTATTAAAACAAAGTATTCATATTCTGCTTGAAGGAGTTCCTGATGAGATTGATATTGAGTCGTTAAGAAATGATTTATTGAAGCTAGAGGGCGTTGAAGGGATTCATCAGTTGAAAGTCTGGGCTATATCCTCAAGAAATATTCATTTAACTGCTCATTTGGTTGCTCCGAATAGCAATACAGATCAACTCTATCAAAAGGCCTTAGAAGTTCTAAAACATAATCATAATATTACTGAAATTACGTTACAAATAGAAAATACGAAATGTAATACATTGAACCAACATAAACACTAATTTGGACTTTAGTCTTCATATAGATGTTTTGTGTAACTTTAAAGTATACCCTAAAGTAACAATATAAAAGTTCTTAAAACTATGTAACATTTAAATGATTTTTAACCATATATAACATGTAACTTTGATATTTAAGATTTATAATTTACGAAATTGTTCATTTTTATCTAATTGGGGCGTGAAAGAGTGAAAGGCCAAAAAGTAGGTTATGTGCGAGTGAGTTCGGTCGAGCAAAATACAGGGCGTCAACTTGAGGGAATTGAAGTCGACCGGATTTTTGTTGACCGTGCTTCGGGTAAAAATACCGACCGACCGAAATTTCAAGAAATGTTGAACTATGTCCGGGAAGGGGACAGGGTGATTGTACATTCCATGGATCGTTTTGCACGAAGTCTAAAAGATTTGGTCACTGAAGTAGATAAACTGGTCAAAAGAGGGATCGCTATCCAGTTTGTAAAAGAGAATATTACTTTTACTGCCCAATCCACGCCGATGGATAATTTGATGCTGCAACTGATGGGTGCTTTTGCGCAATTTGAACGTGAAATCATTCTGGAAAGGCAAAAGGAAGGAATTAAACTCGCCTCTGTTCAAGGGAAGTACAAAGGCCGGGTACATAAATTGAAGCCTGATAAAGCTGAAGCTTTGCGACAAGCATGGAAGGAAGGGCAGTATCCTTCAAAAATGGCATTAGGCCAGGCATTTGGAATTAGCCGCCAAGCGGTATACCGCTATTTAAAAGCCGGAGAGGAACTCAGTTGAAATTGGCGACTATAATTATTTATCTTATGAAAACTGTGGAACACTGACCCGGTACGGTTCAAGTAAAAATAATTATATTGCTGAGGAGGTTCTTATTGAAAGAGCTGAGAAGTTGGTAAAAACTATTGAAGAAATAGCTAAAAATCAGCCTGTAAAATACGGGCTGATTTATTGTTATAACTTTTAAAGATTAAGTTTAAAATAATATTAGCTAGGTGTTGGAATATTAGTAGTTATAACGGGTTTCTTGATAAAGATCTTCAGAAATTGGAAGTTGGGCTACCTTTTTAAAACGTCCTGACTCTAATACATAATAATATGCCATATAGCCGAGAGAATCGTAGTCATTTGTGTAGAGCTCTTCTGTTGTTATGATTACCTTGCTATTTGCTCTAATGCTGACAATATTTTCACCGCCTTCACCACCAAATGGTGTATCAAGAATGGCACCTGTTCTTTTATTGATAAAAGTATATACACGACAACTCGTACCACATCCCCATACACTCAGAACATATTCGCCAGCAAAGTTAATATCTTCTTTAGAAGAGTTAGTTAGACGTGTTTTGTAATTTTTATGATATGGCGTTGTTAATTTTGGTGCAGAAGTGGGACCTGTATAAATTCGAGCGGGATAGTCTGAGAATTTAGGGATTTCTACGATTTGAGCAAAGCTTGTATTAATTATAAAAGTAAGAAACAAAAAAATTATAAAACGATTCATTTTAAAGACTTGTATTGGGAAAGTAGTTGCGTGAAATGTACCATATTTGGCACTGTTGCAAATAGAGATTTGAGTCGATGATGTTCCCTTTAAAAAGTGCTTAGAGACCGAAAACCCTGTTGATTAGACACACTTCACCCTGAGGCTGACCATAATAAAATGACGATGCTTGTCCTTTACGTAGTGCACGCATGACTTCAATACCTTTAATTGTGGCATAAGCAGTCTTCATAGATTTGAATCCTAATGTGGCCCTGATGATTCGCTTTAACTTACCATGATCACATTCAATGACATTATTTTTATACTTAATCTGCCTGTGCTCAATATCTACTGGACATTTTCCTTCTCGCTTTAACCGTGATAAAGCATGGCCATAGGTCGCTGCTTTATCTGTATTGATGACCCGTGGAATTTGCCATTTTTTCACCGTATTGAAGATCTTTCCTAAAAAACAATAGGCTGATTTACTGTTCCGTCTAGCGGAAAGGTAAAAGTCAATCGTATGACCACGTTGATCAACTGCACGATACAGGTAAGTCCATCGCCCCTTCACTTTGATATAAGTCTCATCCATATGCCATGAATGTAAATCTGTAGGGTTACGCCAATACCAGCGTAACCGTTTTTCCATTTCTGGAGCATAACGCTGAACCCAACGATAAATTGTACTGTGATCCACATTTATGCCTCGTTCAGCGAGCATTTCTTGAAGTTCACGATAGCTGATGCCATATTTACAATACCAACGAACAGCCCAAAGAATGATTTCACCTTGAAAGTGCCGACCGTGGAAGGGATTCATCTGCTGTATCTCGAAATAAATAAGATATTTAGCTTATCATGTCAGCCTATTTGCAACAGTGCCTTTTTAGGTGGTTCCGCTAGGGTATACTGAAAATAAACTTGTCCTGTACCTGATTCCAGTAAAACACTCTCCGAAAATATCGAGACGATTCACGGTTGGTTACAGATAGTTTGGGTGTTATTTTTATCTCTATGCTTGATAGGCTTTATGAGCTTACCACAAATAATTTTTCATTCGGTCAGTCCTCGCTTTCATCCGACCAATTTTGACTCAACTCACTCACCAAACGACTCTCATCGCATTTAAAATCAATATAGTGATAGGTATTGGCAGGCAATAGCCAATCCTGCCCTGTCAGTGGACATTTTTGTTCCATATCTTCTGCCTGTGTCCAATCACGGTAATTCATTAGAAAATAATAGGTGGGTACACCTGTGCTTTGTTCAATGATACGGCACAATTCTCGACCTATTTTGCTATGCTCAGAATTGGGATTTTGCATTTGCTCTAAGGCAAAGGCTTCACTTACTGGTTGAGAACCAAGCCACAAACGATATAACGCTTCAGCCTGACGATACCATGACCACACATTATCATAACAAGGGTGATCAGGTTGGGTATATGGGATTTTATATAGAGGAATGCCTTGTAAGGTTACTCCATCTAGTAAAGGCGAACTCCAGCCCCAACGCAACATGTAAAATTCAGATTGCGTTGGTACGGCATAACGGGGAAGAGGATAGTCATGGTCTTCTCCGATATACAAGGTTTGAATGGGTTTACCTGCTAACTGTTCGATTTTATTGTGCATTTCTTGGGCATAGCTGTTCATATTTTTACGGTCAAGGGCATCCATTTCAGGACACACCACAGTCACGCGAGTAATATCATTTTGGCTAACAGCTAAATGATGGTTACGGGGTAATATTTGTCCGTTGCCTTCTAAATTTCCTAAATAACAAAATACATCATGGTCGTGGCTATCATCATCTTCAGCGATACCTGTATATTGGGGTATGATAATATCAAAGGCGTGCATTTTTATATCTCATGCTTAATTTATATTAAATATATTTGGGGATGTTGCTGTTGAAATTGGTTAAAGTGCTGTCTTGTAGTGTCAATTTAACCTATACCGTCAATGCCGTACACTCTAAATATTAATAATACTTAAACTACTTGATATTATAACTATAATTTTTCTTATCATATTTACCGAAATAAGGAACAGCTACATCCTTATGCACTGTATTATTACTATCAGTATATGTAATTACTATAGAGTCTTCGGTGTCAGAATATTTTATAGGATACTTAAATGATTGATTAGGAGATAAATTACCTATATTTTCTGATTTATTAGTGGTTTTATAAGTTAAATTAACCTTAGTTATATCTTCGGAGGTTTTGTTATTTATAATTAGCATCCCTTCTGATTCACTTTGACTGGAACAAGCCACAGTAATTAATGCACTTAAGCTAATTACATACAGTTTTCTTATTGAGATCTTCACGAGCCAAACCTTTAGTTATTTTATTTAATACAAAATAATTCTATGCAAGAAATGCCACTCTCAACTTCTTAAGCCTATTGGAATGGCTGTATTACAAGAATTGTAAGTTTAATATTGAAAGTCTAACCTTCGTAAAATAAATGATTTAGCGAAAAAAAGTTGAGAGTTAAGCATAAAATGGAATCTTATTTTTCACCAAAGGAATTAGAAGATGTTAAAGAACCATTAGTTATAACTTTCATTTTGAGACTACCCTAAATTCTGTGTAACTATCTAGTTTTCTAAAATACTTCTTAAATTTTGTCAAAATGGCTTTATTAGCTCGAAAAACTAACTTTCTATACACCATGAAGTACACCGCGACTACCTAAATAACTCAATATACCAATATCATTAGCCTACAGCCTAAGGTTCTAGTCCTCACTAGGGTACCGAAGCAGTGAAATTGGTTTGCCATAGGCATACTAATCAGAGTATGAAAAAGAAACTCCTCTCTCTGCAAATTCTTGATTGAAAACACTAAGAACCTTCATACTAAAAGTATAATAAATAAGTACTAGCCTTTCTATTATGGTGATGTCGTTCATATTCCAAGATATTCTCCGATCATCTAATAACCCCTCCCAACTAGGATCGTTTATTTTAGGTATAGATTGACTGCCGTAAGAAGGTATTTGATCAACTAAATGACGCATATCATCGAGTTTTTGATTTGATAGGGGTTACCCCAGAATTTGGAGAAAATAGTACGACAAGGAATTTTGTCGACTAATTAATTTATTAAAATCAAAGATTTATATTTTTATGCTTTGCCTGTCTGCTAGAGATTGGCAACATGCAATTTAATTGAAAGATTTTTAACGAAGTTCTTAAATAACAACTACATAGAAGTAAATAAATGTACTTACCGCCCTATAATTTCCGTTTTCTGTGCTGACCCCTAATATAGCAGTTTTTCACTGAATAGAACTCAGATAACTTATCATTTGGTGATAGTCAGAAGCCTTTATTCCCTTAAAATAATTTTTGTTTTTGATATCAAGGACTACTTCTACCACAACCTGTAAACAGCGAATAAAAATCTTAAAATTTAAACCCTAATTTCGATAAGAAGGGTAAATATACTTTCTGCTTTTCACTATCTAATAATGCTTCAGCAATTTGTTCAGCAAACACATCGTAACTTCGACCTGCTTGCCCTTGTGCCAAATACGATGCCTCATGTAATTGAGATATTTTTTTAGCGAAGGCAAAGCGTTGATTATCGGTCATGGTTATAAACATATCTACTGTATGTGGATCACGCTCTGTCTTTTCAGCTTTTACCGTTTTGGGCTTGGTTCTTTGTTTAAATTTAAAGGTAAATCCTGTAATAGTGCGACCTTGCTTGTGTTGCTCATATTCAGCAATAATATCCGTGTGTTCGTTAATTTGACTAATAGCCAAATCTAAAACTCTTGCTTTGAAATGGTGCATACGCACATATTCATCACTCAATAACCCAAAATGATTTCTTAACTCATCTAACGAGATTTCATTGGTTTTGCCCACAGACCGCCATTTAATCAAAAACTCATACAGGCGAATAGCATATCGGCTCTGTAAGCCTTTAATTTGCTCTATCTCGTATTTGGTAAATTTTTTTTCCAATCCTACAATTAATGGTACAACGTCATTGGCGAATACTAATCTTACCAATCCTAAATCATTAACGTAACTAATCTTTTGCACAAAGCGACTGCGGACAAACTCAATTTTTTGACTACCCTCAACAAACTGGGTGTAATTAAATTCCGCTTCAAATAAACCATTGACTCCACGCTTTAGGGCTTCATAAGCCGTATGTTTAGCCACGTCAAACTGTTGCATATAAGATTGGGCATGAATAGTTAAAGTCTTGTTCAATACACTTTCAATATTATCGCCCAACTTACGAGGGCACTGTTGCAAATAGAGATTTGAGTCGATGATGTTCCCTTTAAAAAGTGCTTAGAGACCGAAAACCCTGTTGATTAGACACACTTCACCCTGAGGCTGACCATAATAAAATGACGATGCTTGTCCTTTACGTAGTGCACGCATGACTTCAATACCTTTAATTGTGGCATAAGCAGTCTTCATAGATTTGAATCCTAATGTGGCCCTGATGATTCGCTTTAACTTACCATGATCACATTCAATGACATTATTTTTATACTTAATCTGCCTGTGCTCAATATCTACTGGACATTTTCCTTCTCGCTTTAACCGTGATAAAGCATGGCCATAGGTCGCTGCTTTATCTGTATTGATGACCCGTGGAATTTGCCATTTTTTCACCGTATTGAAGATCTTTCCTAAAAAACAATAGGCTGATTTACTGTTCCGTCTAGCGGAAAGGTAAAAGTCAATCGTATGACCACGTTGATCAACTGCACGATACAGGTAAGTCCATCGCCCCTTCACTTTGATATAAGTCTCATCCATATGCCATGAATGTAAATCTGTAGGGTTACGCCAATACCAGCGTAACCGTTTTTCCATTTCTGGAGCATAACGCTGAACCCAACGATAAATTGTACTGTGATCCACATTTATGCCTCGTTCAGCGAGCATTTCTTGAAGTTCACGATAGCTGATGCCATATTTACAATACCAACGAACAGCCCAAAGAATGATTTCACCTTGAAAGTGCCGACCGTGGAAGGGATTCATCTGCTGTATCTCGAAATAAATAAGATATTTAGCTTATCATGTCAGCCTATTTGCAACAGTGCCCTATAAAAAGGGAGCTTTAGAGACTGTAAATAAAACTGTATTTACACAGAATTATTTACACCCTCGTGTGACAGTGCCGCCCTAAATTAAATAACAAATTTTTTCTATCTTTACTCTTGAATTGTCATTTAGATCAGGATAACTACAATAATTCTCTGATCCCCCAAATCTCTCAAGTTTTTCTAATATTTTCCTGTACATACCTCCCTTTTAAGCGTATCTAGATTTGTATTTGGAATTATATATTCTTCTTTTGTAGGTTCCATAGCTATTGGATCACCTGTTACTTCTTTGTACATAACTCCTCCTAGTCTTCGGAATTTTTCTTGTTCGCAATCTATCTCATATAGAACTGTTGACCTATTCTTCTCCTCTTTAAACTCGGTTTCTACCCAAGCTCTTGTTATTTTGGGATTCTTTGTACTATTTAATTTTATAATTTTAGATTGATAATTTGCATTATCTATAATTATTTTTGCAAATATATTTTGAGCATTAAGAACCATTACGCTGATTAATGTAATTTTTAATAGTCTTTTCACCTACTTAGTCTCTTTAAAGCTAATTTCCAGAAATATACTTATATTATTTCTGTTGTTCAATTTATTTTTTAATTTAATAATTTTAAATGGGTTAAATGGGTAAGGACACACAAATGGGAAAAACTCCCTGTTGCTATACGAGATCAATTTAAGAAGTAACTAGCCAAAGTCATAGAGCAGCCACATATTCCAAAGAATATGCTGAGAGGCAATCTTGCAGGTTGCTATAAAATTAAATTATTAAAAGCTGGTGTCAGACTTGTCTATCAATTTAAAGATGATCAGGTAGTTATCTTGCTCATCACAGTCGGGAAACGAGCTGATAGCATAGTTTATGACGAAGCTAAAAAGCGTATTAAAGACTAAAAATGGGAGCTTATAGCTCCCATTTTGAATGGGTTCTAACATTTTGACTTTGCATAGCACCTATTATATTAATTTTAGGAATACTTAAGTTTAGTTAAGAACAATAGTCTTGTTTAAATCTTGAATAAGGAACATTTCTACGTTGTGTTAGATCTTTCCCTTTTAAATCATTGGCTAATTTATCTGATAATTCTTCACTAGATTTTATTTTGTTTGGAACCCATGAATAAGCATGTCTAGGTAAAATTTCAAAAAGATTAGTCATACCAGGTACATAAGAATACTTAAATTGAGTATAAACTTGATCATAGAATCCCTTACAGATTCTATCATTTTCTTTTGAAACTAAATTTCTATTCATAGATGTTGAGAAGTCATATAAGCTCCCATTTTTGTATTCATAATCATATTTTTTCCCAGTTTTAGGACTTTGGCTTGATGTTATTTTTATACCTGAATTAAGCTCTGAAATAGTAATATCTAATGACTCTTTGAATTCAATAGTTTCAGATTTAATTAATTTTGCTAGATCGTTAAACTCATATATAAAATAATGGCTTTCTGGGCTACTCATACCAAACCATGCGCCACATGTACTTGTTACAACATAAGTATTCTGCTGTTGCTTATATATCTTTTCTAAGATTTCACATTGTGGGTCGATCTCACTAATAAAACCAGCATTTCTATTATTGTTCTCAATAGAAAATGGATACTGTTTTACATATAACTCACTGTATTTATTTGTTATTTTATATAAACCAATATTTTCTGGATAACCTTCATTATTTTTTATAAATTTGAATGGCTTAACTTCAATGGCATACGCAACACTACCAGCCATTATGAGAATATTTAGTAGAAATATTTTAGAAAGAGGACTTTTCACTTTAAATACCTTATAAGTTTAAATTATAAAGTAATTTTAGCTACTAATTAAAAAAAAAGGTGAAATATTCAATTATTAATTGTCCATTTAACATAATGGTGGTTATACGCAATACACTTGTATATTAATATAAAAATCATAAACTTATAAAATAACGCAACCCCCTAAAACTCGTAAAAAGCCGACTTTGAAACAAGTCGGCTTTTTTGTGAGCGGTTTTGATATTTTTTGCCAACATTTTTGCTCAAAAAATACTCAAAACAGAAAATCACCTACAATCTATAAGGCTTTCAGCCTGAAAAAAATCCACAATTTCTGCGGATAAATCTGGGGCTATTTTTAAGCCAGTTTTGTACGCTTTGACGTACAGTAATTTAAGGAATCTGCTTCTAGCTGATCAAAGCGTTATTTCTTATGATGAAGTCATAGAGAGCAGGAAGCTCCAAACAACAAGAATAAGAAAGATCAGCACAAGGATGGTTAGGTACGACAGGAGTTATACCTTGCAACCAAACACGAAAAACCCCGACAGGATGTCGGGGTTTTTTATTGCAATTCAAAAACTGGCTAAGTAGCTTTGATAAAATATAGACTATATTTTTGCTGCTATATATGGCCTGTCATCACAATAGATCTGCTTAATAAATGGCTTGAGCAACAAGACGAATTAATTTACCGTCTCGGGGATTACCTTAGTTTATCGTTATTATTCTCTAATTCTTTTAATTTCTTGAATCTAAAATCTTTTGCACATTGAATAAATTTCTCAGTCTTTTTTTCATATAAAGAATGAGCAGATTCACCAAAAAACTCTATAAGATAATAATAATGATCATTTTTATACTTAAAGTAAGAATAAACTAAATAACTGTCACTGGTACAGTGCCACTGAGCATAGCCATATCCTTCTTCATCTTCCCAAATACTATCTTCTTGTCTCAAATGTACATGCTGAATTTCTTCTTTTTGAGCATTTTTTGAAAACTTATCAAATCTATCTCTTCCAAAATATTCAGATGCAGGTTCATCTCTTTCTTGAACATTTCTAGATGGAGCAGGATGTTCTCTGTTTCGGCTAGCTTGCTTGTATATAAGAAATTGATCAGCAATAAAATTTAATTCATTGCTGATTCCCATTTCTTCAGCATCATTTTCTAATTCTTCAGAAATCTCTACATAAATCATTTTTATGCTTGAGTTTCATGAGTAGAATTTAATAATTTCTCATTACCTCTAGCTGTTAGCATACCTACCGCTCTAAAGAAACTAGCTTGCTTCTCACTATTTAAAGGTTTGGCAACAACTTTTCGTGGTTTTCCACGACGGATAACTACTGCTTTAGTTACCATATTGAATCTCCTTTAGATCCATAAAAGTTATTTCATATGGAATATATACTAGCATAAATCATTACCAGTTCACTCTTATTATTTTTTCGCTATTAGCGAAAAAATATTTGCTAATAGCTAAAAAAAATGTATGATGAATAAGTTACTTCTTGTTGGATAATCACCCATTTTTGTTATTTGAGTATTTAAATACTCGGAGGTTTAACCACCTCAAATTTCGGGGGGATATGGCTCTTGATGACATGTAGAGATCTCAATGATCGATATGCGGTAAGACTATAATTCCATCGATATGAGTGCCACACGCAATGGAGCGTGTGGCACTTTTTGAAGAGTCAAGTGCTGAACACCAGAGTATTTTTCTTCCTAGCGTAAATGGGGCCAATTTTGGTCGTTAAGGAAGATTCAAATGAAATATTTAAGTAACGTTCAGCAGCCATCTAAAGTTGAGAATAAGGCTAATAAACCCAAGCCTCCAAAAGGTTGGAAGTGGATTAAACTTATTCTAGTAGTGTTGCGGTTTATTCTAAAACACATCCTTCAAGAGGACGATTTAGGAAACTAAATTATCCCTTGGAGAACACTTCTTTAGGTGGTTCTCTTTTAAAAAAGCTTATTAGAGGTCTTTTAAATGCTTAATGATGCACTACTTACCATGAGGAAGTATCATCGCATATCTCAAACAGAATTATCTCAATCTCTAGGCATTTCTAACTCTTACTTATCTGAAATTGAAAGTGGTAAGAAGAAACCAACTCTAGAGTTACTAGATAAATATTCTGAATATTTTGATATCCCTGTTTCTTCCTTAATGTTCTTTTCGGAAAATATGGATAAACGTGACACTTTATCAGGAAAATTTCGTTATTTTGCTGGTAGTAAAGTAATCAAACTTATGAACTGGTTAAGTGAAAATGGAAAATAGTCAACCTTCTGATTATGCAAAATATGTATACGAATTAGAGTTACTGAACTCACCGTTATTTCATATTACAAGCAAGAAGCGACTAGCTATTTTATTATGTTCATCTATTAAAGAACTGAACCATATTGTTCGTTCAAAAAATCAGATGTATCAATATTTTAATGAAAATAAGACTGATGATAGTGGAAACATTATTAAAGTCCGCCCTATTCAAAATCCTCATGATAGATTGAAGCAGATCCATTCCAGAATTGGGAAATTTTTGGGTAACTTGAAAGCTCCTGATTATTTACATTCAAAACGTTCTAAATCTGCAATTTCGAATGCAAAAGCGCATGTCGGTCTTAAGGGGCATACGCTAAATATTGATATTACTGATTTTTATCCTTCTACTTCTAAGGCTAAAGTGCAATCTTTTTTTGGATATACTCTTCAATACCCAACTGATATTGCTAAATATATATCTGAAGTCTGCACTGTAAATAATTGCCTTCCTACAGGTAGCCCATTAAGTTCAGCATTAGCTTTCTGGGCTAATAAATCCATGTTTGATGAAATTTATAGAATGGCTAAAAGTCGCTCTATAACTATGACTGTTTATGTTGACGATATTTCGTTTACAGGAAAGGCCGTCAATCAAAACTTTCTAAATAAAATTATTCAAATAATAGAGAAATATCAGCATAATATTAAACAAGAAAAAATTAAATTTTTTCCTGAAAATAGCATTAAATTCGTCACTGGGGTGGCAATAGTAAATGGTAGTTTACAACCTGCTCATAGGCATTTCCGAGATATTAGACAGCTTAAAAAAATTGATAATAATATCCAAGCAGCTCTACGATTAATAGGAAAAAATAATTATATAAAACAAATCATTAACCATGTCTAAAAATTCTATTTAACATAAAATCTCTTATTCGAAATTCATCATTTATCTACTTTCATAACCTAATAAACCTAATTTTTATAAGCAGATACTCGCTATACTTAAGCAAATTTAGGTACTACTAGAGATTCTTGCTTCATGACCCAGGTTCAACTTCAACAACTACAAAAACATCTTTGGAATATTGCGAATGATTTACGTGGAAAAATGGGAGCCGATGAGTTCCGTGACTACATCCTCGGTTTCATTTTCTACAAATACTTGTCTGAAAAAGCGATTTCCTTTGCCAATGAACTATTGAAAGATGAAGGTCTAGCGGAACAATATCATCAACTTGATGAAAGCAACGCTGATCACGCTGAACTGATTGACGGCATCAAAGAAAACTCAGTTGAAGAAGTCGGTTATGCCCTAGCACCAAAACAACTGTTCCACACAATTGCTGAACGTGGTCGTCAGGGTGAGTTTATTCTTGATGAGCTTTCAAATACCTTGCGAGAAATCGAACGCAGTACTTTAGGTGCTGAATCTGAAGATGACTTTGCCAATCTATTTGAAGATCTAGACCTCAATTCTACTAAACTCGGCAACAATGCCAATGACCGTAATGAGTTAGTCAGCAAAGTACTGACCCATCTCGATAATATTGACTTCGATCTTAGTAATTCAGAGTCGGATGTCTTAGGTGATGCATACGAATATTTGATTGGTGAGTTTGCTTCTGGTGCAGGTAAAAAAGCAGGTGAATTCTATACACCTCAAACCGTATCAACCTTACTTGCAAAGATTGTGACACAAGGCAAAGAACGCCTTCGTTCAGTCTATGACCCAACGTGTGGTTCAGGTTCATTGTTGTTACGTGTAAAACGTGAAGTTCAAGATGTTGATATGATTTACGGTCAAGAGATGAACCGTACCACCTACAACTTGGCACGAATGAACATGATTCTGCATGATGTTCACTTTGCTAAATTCGATATAAAGCAAGAAGATACTCTCACTCGCCCACAGCACATTGATCAGCGCTTTGAAGCCGTAGTCGCCAATCCTCCATTCTCAGCAAAATGGTCAGCAGATCCAATCTTCTTACAAGACGAACGTTTTAGCCGTTTTGGTAAGCTTGCACCAAGCTCAAAAGCAGATATGGCTTTTGTTCAGCACATGCTTCATCAACTTGATCACAATGGCACAATGGCTGTTGTACTTCCGCATGGCGTATTGTTCCGAGGTTCAAGTGAAGGTGTGATTCGTCAGTACATGATTGAAAAACTGAATGTCATTGATGCTGTTATAGGTCTACCTGCCAATATCTTCTATGGCACAACAATTCCAACCTGTATTTTGGTATTGAAGAAAAATCGTGAACACAAAGACAATATTCTGTTTATTGATGCCAGCAATGATTTTGAAAAGCAGAAGAACCAAAACAAGTTATTGCCTGAGCATTTAGATAAGATTGTTGCGGCATTTGAAAAGCGTGAAAATATTGAAAAATATGCTCACGTAGCAACTTTGCAAGAAGTCAAAGACAATGATTACAACCTGAATATTCCACGTTATGTCGATACCTTTGAAGCGGAAGCCGAGATTGATCTAGATGCAATTGCCAAACAACTGCAAGAGCTAGAACAAGAAAGCCAAAAGACCGATGCCGTGATCAATGATTTCTGCAAAGAGCTTGGTATTGCTTCACCATTTGCGGAGGTGAAGTAATGTCTGCACCAAAATTAAGATTTAAAGAGTTTACTGACAAATGGAAGTTAGATCAGGTAGGTAAATTTCTTATTGAATATAAAGAAAAAGTTCCCAGTTCAACCGATATTGAGGTCTACAGTTCTTCAAGAGATGGTTTGAAGCCTCAAAAAGAGTATTTTGATAATAGAGAATTACAGAACTTTGGAGAATACGGTGTTGTTCCACCTAATTATTTTACTTATAGGCATATGAGTGATGATACAACTTTCAAGTTCAACATTAATCTTGTTGGACGGAAAGTCGCTGTAAGTAAGGAATATCCTGTTTTTACAACTAATGAGTTTTTAGATAGTTCTTTTTTACTATTAAAGCTCAATGAATCTAACGACTTTAAAAAGTTTGCAATTGAGCAAAAAAAAGGTGGAACTCGTACACGACTGTATTTTAAATCATTGTGTACATGGGAGACTTTATTACCTGCAAAAGCAGAACAAACCAAAATCGCCTCTTTTCTTTCTGCTGTGGATGAAAAGATTAGCCAACTCAAGCAAAAACATGAGCTACTAAGCCAATATAAACAAGGCATGATGCAGAAGTTGTTTAGTCAGCAGATTCGTTTTAAAGCGGATGATGGTAGTGAGTTTGGGGAGTGGGAGGATAAAAAGCTTGGGGATATTAGTAAAACTTTCTCAGGTGGTACTCCATCTAGCGCAAAGAAGGAATATTACGAAGGGAATATTCCTTTTATAAAATCAGGTGAAATTTCTCAAAAATATACTGAACAATTTATTAATGAACTCGCATTAAATAATTCTTCTGCAAAATTAGTGAAAAAAGGAGATTTACTTTATGCGTTATATGGAGCTACTAGTGGGCAGGTAGCTATTTCTCAAATAGATGGTGCAATAAATCAAGCTGTGCTATGTATTAGAAGCAACCTGAATACCATATATTTATTAAATTTCTTTTTACTTCAAAAAGATTCAATCCTGTCTACATATTTACAGGGTGGGCAAGGCAATTTATCAGCATCGATTTTGAAAGAAATCCAGTTGCCTGTACCATGCTTAGAAGAACAAACCAAAATCGCCAATTTCTTATCTACCATTGACCAAAAAATTGAAGTTGTGGCACAGCAAATTGAGCAAGCCAAACAGTGGAAAAAAGGCTTGTTACAGCAGATGTTTGTTTAAATATCTATCAATAAAACTCAGCCATCTGATTGAGAGTTTTGAGGGTAAAACATCAGAGTATGTTTCAACTTTCAATCAGATGGATTTCACTTAGATCACCGTAATTGAATAAAAAATTAGAGAAAGAGATGTCTGTACAAAGCGAAGCTCAACTTGAAAATGAACTCATTGAACAGCTCAAACAGCTCGGCTACAACCAGGTTGATGTTAAAGATGAGACTCAATTGCTGAGCAATCTGAAACTTCAAGTTGAACGTGCCAATGGCATCACTTCTTTTTCTGAACATGAATGGGCACAAGTCCTGAATCATCTCAAAGCAGGGAACAGCTTCAACTGTGCCAAGGTCCTGCGTAATCGCTTTCCTGTGAACTTTGATGATGGATCTACACGCCACATTGATTTTTTATTCGCAGATCCTACGAAAAACATCTACCAAGTGACCAATCAGATTGCCATTGATCACAGTACGAGTAACGGTCACACAAGTCGCTTTGATGTCACCTTGCTGATCAATGGCCTACCTTTAGTCCAAATCGAGCTCAAACGCGCAGGTGTCGAGCTTCCTGAAGCCTTTAACCAAACCCAACGCTATGCCAAAGCTGCTTATGGTAGCGGAGCAGGTCTGTTTAATTACATCCAACTGTTTGTGATCAGTAATCGTGACCACACCCATTACTATTCAACAGGCACCAGTAATTTCGAATTTACCTTCCCTTGGGCAGATTTTGACAATAAGCACATCCATAAAATCGATATCTTTGCCGAAGCCTTTTTAAACCATCAGCACATCACCCAAATGCTGACCGAATACATGGTGATCCTGGAAGTTGAAAAGCGTTTGATGGTGCTGCGTCCCTACCAAATCTATGCAGTACAGCAAATCATTCAACGTGTGCAACATACAGAGCAAAATGGCTATATCTGGCACACCACAGGCTCAGGAAAAACCCTCACTTCATTCAAAGCCAGTCAACTCATCATGCGCTTGCCTGAAGTTGAAAAGGTCCTATTCGTGGTGGATCGTAGTGATCTCGATACCCAAACAGTTCGTGAGTTCAATGCCTTCAAAAAAGACAGTGTTGATACCACCAAGAATACAAGCACCTTGGTTACTCAATTGGGCCAAAAGCATGACAAACTGATTGTCACCACCTTACAAAAGCTCAATATTGCGATTAGTTCTGATCGTTATAGCGATCAGATTAGCTATCTCAAAGACAAAAAAGTGGTGATTATTTTTGATGAATGTCACCGTAGCCAATTTGGCGATACTCATCGCAATATCAAACGCTTCTTTAATCAGGCGCAAATGTTTGGTTTTACAGGAACGCCAATTTTTGAGAAAAATAGCCAACTGAAAATTGACTCAAAAGCAGTCACCACCAATGCCCTATTTGACGAATGCCTGCATAAATACGTGATTACGGATGCTATTCGTGATGGTAACGTCTTACCCTTCCAGATTGCCTATCTGGGCAAATACACCAGCAACGGCATCGAAAACAGCGACAGCTATGAAGAAGATGTAGAAGGAATTGATACCAAAGAGCTGTTTGATAACCCTGCTCGTCTCGAAATGATTACCCGATATATCCTGGATAATCACCATATCAAAACCAAAAATAAAACCTTCACCGCGATGTTCTGTGTCAGTTCCGTTGAAGTCCTGACCCAGTACTACGAACTATTTAAAAAAATACAGCAAGAAAAACAACAGCAAGCCGAAGAACAAGGTGGGATTTACACCCCATTGACCATTGCCACGATTTTTTCCTTTGCAGCCAATGAAGAACTCAAGGTCGAAGATCACAGTGGTTTAATTGAAGAAGAGTCTGCGGATATCCCGACCAAAATCAGCCAATCCAACCGAGATAAGCTCGATCAATACATTGCTGAATACAATGCCAAATTTGGCCAGAACTACAACTCAGGTGATGAGTTCTACGCTTACTACCGTGATATCGCCAATCGGGTACGAAAAAAAGAAATTGATATCCTGCTTGTGGTGAATATGTTCCTGACTGGTTTTGACTCAAAACCACTCAACACCCTGTATGTCGATAAGAACCTTAAATATCATGGCCTCATTCAGGCCTTTTCACGCACCAACCGTATTCTGAACGCAGACAAGCCGTTCGGTAATATCCTGTGCTTCCGTAACCTGAAACAAGCCACGGACCAAGCCCTCACCTTATTCTCAAACAAGGATGAAGCAGAAAAAATTGTCTTGATCCCAAGTTTCGACAGCATTAAAGAAAAATACAATGCTGCGGTTGCCCATTTACTCAGTATTGCCCCAGATCCTGATCAAGTACCCAATACGCTAGAAACTGAAGAACAGCAATTGGAATACGTCAAAGCCTTCCGTGAGGTAATGCGGATCAATGCACAATTGGAAAACTTTGTAGAGTATGACCAGGACGATACCGATTTAAACAAAGCAGAATTCCAGAAACATACCTCACAGTACAAATATCTGTACAACAATGTCCGTGTGATCCAGCCTAAAGACAAAGTATCGGTCCTCAATGACGTCAATTTCCAACTGGAACTGATCCACCGCGATACCGTGAATGTCGGTTATATCCTGAATTTACTGCAATCGGTGGTCAATCATAAAGATCCTGAAAAGAAACAGCAGTATCGTTCCCAGGTGCAAGATATCATTTCGACCAATCACAACTTGTATGACAAACAAGAGCTGATTCAAAAGTTCCTGGATGAAAACATTCCACGCATGGCCAATGGTCAAAGTGTTGAAGAGGCCTTTGCTCAGTTTTGGGATGTGGAAAAAGAAAAGGCCTTGGACGAACTGTGTCAAAAAGAAGCCATCAAGCCTGAGGTATTTAAAACGGTGCTTAGTCAATATGAATACACTAAACGCCTACCTAGCCGTGAAGATGTCAAAGACTTACCGATTACTCGTCCTAAGATCTCAGAACGGAATACCATGATGAATACCCTGGTTCTCAAAACTCGGAACTTTATTGAAAAATTCTATCGAGGTTTATAAGTACCTCAAAATAAAAAATGCCTGAACTTCAGGCATTTTTTACATCATCACTCACAGCTTAAAACAATTAAAAAACGAGAGTTTTAGTCTTTTGAATACGATTTAACTTTTTCAAAAACTGGATAGAAATCCAATCCCTCATCTTTCATCGTAGAAATCAACGCAACAATGACAGCAATATGTGTAGGCACGACACCTTGTTTACTGTAATTCGTAATTGAATTGGGTTTTATGCCCAATAATTCAGCAAATTCTTTAATAGAAAGCCCTGCTTTACCGATAAGACGTTGAAATTCAGTATATGGCATTTGATTAAATTTATAGAAATGGTGTTTTGAAATTATAGCATAGGGTTACATTTACATAAAAACACATAAAAATATGTGGTAAACACATATTTTTATGTGTTATAAATAGCTTATCAACTAATCTATTTACTATCTTTATAGGAGAAATCATTATGTATTCATACCCTAATGCAAATACTGAAAAGAAAATTGCACTGATGATCATCAATGACTTTTTCATTCAAAAAGCAAATGAACTTTGGATTTTTTTACAAATCGATCAGTGTTTTAACGATTATGAAGCAACACTGATTTGGACTCGACGGTATCTAGAGGAACATCCTGAAGGTGAATACAGCGATATTCAAAAGGCATTCCTTTCTTGTTTCCCAGACAATTTCTTTAACTTCGACTAGTAATTTATGGATAGCCTTTTCTGTTTTGTAGCACTTTAAATCAGAATATAGGTCATACGAGAGAAAAATTACATATAAAAAGCCCTTAATGATGAAGGGCTTTTTTTTACATCTAAAACGAATACTAATTAAAACCAAAATAAAATTAATTTAGTTTCAAATTAGTTTCTATTCTTCACTAAGTTTCTTCAAAGCAAAGCGGATAATTCCATTATGCGTTTGGCCATACTTTTCGGCCAATTCAACCAACAATTGATACTCATGTTCATTCATAGGAATTGTGTGTGTCTTGAATTTCCTAGGGGCTTTAGGATCTAGCTTTGTCACCTTTTGCTCATCTGCACCATTGATGAAAGAATCCATATCAGGAGAGTTTGGTTTACTGATTTCTCTCTTCTTGATCATGCTAATAACTCCTTCATGAACGCCTCAAATTCGTCAACTGCTTTTGGGTTATTGGATTCAACTACACCTTTCCCTTCTGCTGCTACATCGCGATAAACCTTTCTGTCATGGATTACTGCAGATAAGGCCGTGAACGCAGGAAAATCTGCTAAATACTCATTTGCTTGTTGTACTTCTGATACAGATGGATTCGTAGGAGCTAAGGTGAGTAACCCAAATGGTTTGAGTTCTTCATTAAATGACTGTGCCTGATCTATGACTTCAGAAAGATGAGGTAAGGTATCCAGGTCAAATTGTGAAGGTCTAAATGGCACTACAAGATAATGAGCTGCCAACATTGCTGTTCTAAGCTCTTTACTGTCATGTCCTGCTACATCTACAACAACATAGTCATAACGGCTATCTAAGTCTTTCAGTGTGTTCTTGATGTCTCCATATCGTTGCACACAATGTACCTTAGGGAGATTTGTTTCATCTCTGTCCTTAACCCAGTTAGCTGAACTTTGTTGAGGATCTGCATCAACTAAAACAATGTCTTTGTTATGTTTAGCAAGATAAGTTGCTATATTGATGGCTATTGTGGATTTCCCACATCCACCTTTTTGGCTTCCAATTAAGATGATCATTTTACTTGTAATTTGTAACTAATTTGAATCTAATATAGTTATATTTTAGATTGATGTAAAGAATAGGTGAAAAATTACTAAATTCTTATTTAGTATAAGTCTACGTTTTCCCACCTATATGGAAATCGTTCTTTCATTTATTTTCATAACTGTAAATGGATACTCGTAAAACAAAAAATACTCTTAATTTTTAAACAATAACCGTTTTTATTTTTAAATACTTTTAATAATTTTATTTTTAAGACCTCTGCAAGCCTTATATAGCAAGCATTTCAGAGGTAATAAGTCTACGTTTTCCCACCTTTAAGTCTACGTTTTCCCACCTTTAAGTCTACGTTTTCCCACCTTTGAGTCTACGTTTTCCCACCTTTAAGTCTACGTTTTCCCACCTTGTGTCTACATGTATAATTGATGTATCCTAATACTATAATTAAAGGAAAAGATCCCAATAGTGAAAAATGATCTAGTCGTGAAGGATAACGCATTAATCAATGCTAGCTATAATCTGGATACAACAGAACAGAGACTGATTTTATTGGCAATTGTTCAAGCAAGAGAGTTAAGCAAGAATGTGGATGCGAATAGTGTTCTAGAGGTCCATGCTCATCATTACATGAAGCAATTCAATGTTGATAAGCACGCAGCCTATGAAGGGCTTAAAAATGCTGCTAGCAATCTCTTTGAACGCAAATTTAGTTACAAGGGTATCCATGAGGGAACTCAACAGGAAAAGATCGTCAAATCACGCTGGGTATCCAAAATAGCTTATGTGGATTCAGCAGGTATCGTAGAACTCACTTTTGCACCAGATGTCATTCCATTGATTACTCAACTTGAGAAGTCATTCACTGCTTATGAACTTAAGCAAATTAGTTCGCTTACAAGTAAGTATGCGATTCGCCTCTACGAGCTACTGATTCAATGGCGTAGTGTTGGAAAGACACCTATGTTTGATATTGATGACTTTCGCTTCAAGCTAGGATTAGCTGAAGGTGAATATGCGAAGATGGCGAACTTCAAGGTTCGAGTACTGAATATAGCATTAAACCAAATCAATGAACTGACGGATATCACAGCTTCTTATGAACAACACAAATTAGGGCGTACGATCAGCGGTTTCTCATTTACATTCACTGCTAAGCACCAACCTAAGGAAGTTATCCATACGAAGCCTAAGAAGCTTTCAGATAAGCAAATTCAGTTCTTTGCCAACAAGCTGGCTCACTATGATCCATTTGCAAGCCAAAAAGCTGCAGTAGGTGAAAGCTATGCTGATCTTGAGAAAAGACTTCTGGTTGAACTACAAGATGAGAAGTTCATTCAAAAGTACAATGAGGTATTTAAGGAACTTGGTTTAGAGGTATAAATACAACTAAAATACATCTAATTTAAAATCAATATAATTTTATTTTAGTTGTTATTTAGTGGTAGAAATTAGGCAGAGGCTGCAAGTCCTTTTGCCAAGTGATCTGCTTACTCAAGTACAGTTTCTGTAGCCAGTAATGCCATATCATGTGGATAGTCATAATGCTTAAGCAAATGAGTGGCGGACGCCTAATATTCCAATTTTACAGTTGAAACTGCCTTATTTTTTTATTGCAGATACACTGGTGTATATCACCCAAGTGGATGCTTTTGTCATTACCGCAAAAATCCACTACCTGGTACAATTTTTGGTGGGTGTTTTCCGATTAATATTTTGGTTGTTTTAGATAATAGACCTCTTGCGAAAGTATTATTTTTGACTATTTTAGACTTTGATATTTATTTAAAAATCAACGTTTATCACTGATTAAATTTTGACTAACGCAAGAGGTCTAACATAAAACCTATTATGCGTAAAAAGGTTGTAAGTCCAAAATAGAAATGTCCGGTTTCTCCAAAGTAAAAATGTCCGCTTTTAGATAACTTTAGCAACTCGATAGACAGTTGCAACTCCACAATTCACTGCTTTGGCAATTTCCTCCTTAGTCATATTGCCAGCTGCTAGCAATTCTTTTATTCGTTTGTGCTTAGCCTCATTGGCTTTCTTACCTGTTGGCTTGTAACCTGAACGTGCCAGGCCCTGCTTAATACGTTCTATACGTTTCTCATTGTCTAGGCGAGCCATTGTTGCCAGGAGATCAATCAACATATTGTTGATGAGTTCCAGGATTGAATGAGTAATGCTGTCACTGGTTTGAATCATTTGGTAGGTAGTAGGAAGATCCGCTACGACTAAACGAAGTCCCTTCTCCTGGATCCTGCGCTTCAGCTCTTGAAAATCTCGTTGGGTTAGGCGTGATAAGCGGTCAATACTTTCAACTAACAAGGTGTCACCTTGATTTGCTTCTGACAGTAGCTTATTCAATTCAGGTCGGTCTAACTTCGTACCACTATAGTTTTCTACGTACACAATGGTTTCACCCAAATTCAAGTTTTGGTTTAGATCCTGAAGAATCTGCAAAGCCCTTTCTGCATCTTGATCTTTAGTTGAAGCTCGTAGATAAATACGTGTATTCATTTCTATCATTTAATCTTAATTCTATTAGATTAATGATAACACTATCATTTAATTATTACATTAAGTCTAATGATAGATACTGTATGCGATTTGGCTCGCTATCATTCAGCTATACTCTTTTGATAAAAAAAGCATGACTAAAAGCCATGCCTTGGGTGTTCATTCTATACTCAACGTGAATTTCTTTGTTTTAGTCTGATGTGTACTGCAAGTTCCTTACTTTCGTTAAGATATTGGAGTAATGCATCGATAAAACCCCACCATTTGCGCTATAAGCCACCTTAAATTAATTTTGGTAGTCGGATATAGAAAAGAAGAAAAAATACCTCACAGATCAAAAGAGAGCAAAATACGATTATTTCCCATCACGACAGATGGTTTCTGTATCATCTAAATTCCGAGCGAGTGTCTACGAGCGACCACACCAAAATTTGTGTCTAAACTCTCTGAAAAACCGCTTTTAAAAACCTTTGCTTCAAAAAATCAGTAGATCAATTATTTGCACTTACTCCTAGATTGAGCAAAGCGAGTAAAAAACTCCTGAGCGAAGCGAAGTCATAGTCACTTTTTTTGCTTTTTTAGAATCTTCTCACCGTAGTAACCCAAAACTGCCCTTTAAACCGAGCTTTAGCGAGGTCAAAATGCCACGAGCTTTGGCGAGTGTCATAGGGCAGTTTTTACTCCCCTGCTCCTTTTTATTCTTTTAATAAGCTTTTAAAATACTTTTAGCCCCCCCTGTAAGCCATATATATCAATGCTTTCAGACTTTAAAAAAGTACTTTTGAGGGACTAACTAAGTACTTTTGAGGGACTTTTAGCTTCTAAAAAAGTACTTTTGAGGGACTAACTAAGTACTTTTGAGGGACTGAAAAGTACAATAAATATATTGTACTTTTAATGAGTAAATTAAAAAATATAGGTATATTTTGAGCGAAAATCCAATACCAAGTACATTCCAAACTAGATTCTTTGTTGCGTTTTGCTAAAAAAGCACAAAAAAAGACTCGAATTTTGATCTAAACCCAAAAACCAAGCACATTGTAGATCGGATACTGGATTGCATTTTATTAAAAAAAAGTACAAATAGGGGACTCAAAATTTGAGCAAAAACCCATAAAAAGTTCATTGTAGATTGTATACTTTTATAGACTTTCTGATCTTATATTGCTATTGTTAAGTACATTGTATCCATTGTACTTTTTTGATTTTAGCTTTATGAAAATAACAACTTACCCTCCATCATGGGTCGTAATGCAAAATAACATTCAAGAGTGTTTTAAAAGCATGAGTGTGAATGAAAAACGCCTTTTGATTCTTTCTAGCCCTCTTGCACGTACACAAGATGCTACGGAAAAAGACGCTATTATCATCACGGCAGAAGATTTTTCGAAAGAGTGTGGGATCACACAGCACTCAGCATACGCACAGCTAGAAAAAGCAAGTAAAGCATTGATTAAAAGATATTTTTCTTATCATAATGACAAAAACAAAAAGGTCTTATCTAATTGGGTAATTGACTGCACTTACGAATCAGGAGGGATTGCTATTCGCTTTCCCGAAGTTGTCTTATTTATGCTCAAAGAGTTTGACAAGGTAAATCCCTATACCAAGTACAAAAAAGACATCATACTGAAATTGAAAAAGGATTATTCTTTTGACATATATCATCTAGCTAAAAAATTTCAGGCAATGGGTAAATTTGAAATATCCCTAGAAGATTTTAAAAATGAGCTAGGCGTGCCCGATTCATACAATGACCTAAGCAACTTAAAAAAACGTGTAATTCAACCGTCACTAGATGAAATTACAGAACATACAGATATTAACGTAACCTACGAGAACGTAAAATCGGGGCGTTCTGTCGTTGGCTTCCGCTTTATAGTCAAGGAGAAGCCGAAGCTGAAAGCGATTGAAGGTCGAGATCCAAATACCGTTGATATGTTCTGCAAGATGACTGACAGCCAGATCAACACATACAGCTCGATTTTATCAAAGGTACACAGCATCAGTGACCTAGCAGGTGATAAGGACTACAAAGCTTTTGCGATATGGCTTGCAAGCATCCTTCGAGATCCAAGCTCTGTCCGTGAAGAAACAGCAAAACGCATCTTCAAGGCTTTACGGACTGAAACGGACTTTAAGGGCTGAATTTGATGATCTGCTAACCTCACCAAGATTTTGAAAAAATCCTGGTGAGGTTAGCAGATCTATTGCTTTTGATTTTTATGTATCCCACGGACTTTATCTTTCCACTTTAAAAACCTCTTTTGAACCAATAGATTCACACGTTCCTTACTAAGTTTTAACCGTCGATCATTGTTCTGTTGTTTGGTTCGTCTTGCAATTCGAGCTTGTCCTTTTTCATAAAATTTTAAAATGTCTTCTTCTCTTTTTTGCTTATACTTCTCGTCCATATCTTCACGATCTGCAAAGGTTTCAACAGCTTCATACAACTCGGCAAAGGAATGATACTTCCAATCGATACGGGTCGAATAAGATGCTTCTTTTTTTAAACGCTGAATATCAAAGGCTTCTGTGATCGGCAAATGTACTTTTTTCTGAGTAGCCCAAGCCCCTTTAGCTTTATGTGCTTGCCCTCGATTGAATTGCTTCTCAAGTTTCTGTATCACTTGCCCTACATCAGCCAAAGTACCGCCAAACATGGGAATGGTGTCAACCATGAAAGCTACATTAGAAATCGCTTCACGGTACTCAGAAGGCTCTAACCTTGCTTGACGCTTCATCACATCCTTAGTCGGCATATTCGCTTTTGATTGAGTAATCGTTTTTTTAATTAAATCCTTTTTAATCAATATCTTTTTATCAATCTCAACTTTGGCTACAGAAAATATTAAATCCATATAAACAGGCGTAAGATGCCAAGTCCATCGAGATCTACTGATTTTTCTAGGCGGTTTACCATGTTTTAAAGCCTGCTCATCTGCATATCTCTGCATCTGTTGCACCTTAGCTTTAGGATAATCCGATTTTTTAAGTTCTAACTTCACAACTGAATCGGCATTGTAGATATAAATTCTTTGTTTTTCATGCTCTAAGCTGTGAAATTCTTCCCGATTTTCTGATCCATCCCTTTCCTTGAAATCTTTTTTTATAAAGGCTTTCTGATAAGAAATCGCAAGGTTTTTCCTTTTCCGTGGAGTTGGTGCAGGCTCAACTTGTAGATCTGCAACGAGTTTTTGATACAGCAGGGAAATATCCCTAATTTCTTGAGGGAGAGTAATCAAAATACAAATAATGACCTGTCTTTTTTGCCTTAAATTTTGGTTGTACTGAATAACAAGGTGTCCATTACAGGCAAAATTTTTATTGTGTGTCGCAGAACCTAAACCAACATTGTACCGCTTAATTAAACTAGCAATTCCTTTCTCAGCTTGGTCAATATCGATAAATATTTTTCGATAGAAAGTCGCTTTTCCTTTGCTGACGCAATTCAAAATTGCTGACATAAAAAATTTGTTTGAAGTGGTGTAAAAAATCACTTTCATTTCCCCATTTGCTCACCAAGCAATAAAAAATTAAAAAGGTGTAATAGTGGAAATGTAATAATTTAAAAAATTTCAGGTATTACTTTTTTTAATAAATTTACATTTAAAAACAAATCCTTGCAAAGCAAGGATTTTAAAAAGAAAAGTCAGCGAAGCTGGCTTTTCTTACGAAGCGAAGCTTCGTGGCGGGGCAATCAGGGTGTAATCAAGTCGTTCCTGTAATTTGATGAAACTCTGATTGCCCCGCCCTGAATAGGGTGATAAATTCGGCTTGTTAAACCGTATTCTTTAAAAATTGGTTCTTCTTTTTTAGAAGTTAGGTCTAGCTCTTTGTTCAACAGGGAGCTACCAACTCCCTTTGCTTTTTTCTTCTTTGTAAAAATGTTTTGGGAGTCTGACTAACTTCTAAATTCATTGCTTTTTTGGCATGCAGGTTGGCGACCTGTATGTATCGAACGAATACGATCTACCTCAGCGTGAAGCGTACTGCCATGCCAAATGGCTCGGTATCGCAAACGAAGGGGGCTAAAAGGTGTCAGCGCAATATCATCTTTGATGGTGTTGCGTGTCAGCCTTTTTTCTATCCGTTCCAATTAGGTAGAAATGAGCCACCAATGCCTTTGTGCGAATGGTGGTTGGTACTTGGGCGACCATGAAACCATAATCGAAGCTGTAGACAATTGATTTATTGTCGATTCAGCCGTGTTTCTGTAGGGAAATTAACCGCAGATGCAATGCCACGAGAGGGAGTGTCACAGTGAAAGAGCAGAAGCTCGGGGATCTGTGGAAAGTAGATGATCATCATTAGGTCGAAACTTTTTGGTTGTGTGGAAAGACACAATCAGCACGAATAGCTCAACTCTAGCAGAACCTAAGCACTACGTTGTTTGTAGTGTAGGGGTGCGAGTGGGTATCAAGGGGATATAACTTTGTTTTTAATTCTTGCCAAGCCTGTTTACGGAACGACGACAGGGGAAATCGAAGATCAGTTGATTGATCGGGGAGTGGAATTAAGGGCTATAAGCTATCCGAAGGGTACATAGTAGATTTTGGTGTAAGTGTGGAAGATGGAGCTGTGACTGTAGTTATGATTTTTCATAATAGCCACTACAGTTGATTTTTTTAGTCAAAAGCTAAGAAAAACAGTTTTGATTTTAATTCTTGCGAATGTCTTCATTTGACGCAAAGCAAGCAAAGGATCATTTATCCATCGGGAGATCGGGAGAGTAGGCGGGGGCGAAACCCACTATTATTGGCGAATGCGTTAACTATCTTGGTTTTAGTAGTTTTACAACAAGATAGACAAAAATCGTACAAGTCAGTAGGACGAAAACTCGAGCGTGTGTGTAGTGAAAAAGCAAAAGAAGGACTGCAAGTAACCAATTTCAAAATAGGTGGTTTTGAAATGCTCAAATTAAGATTTGGTAGATCTTTAATCGAGTATGAAATGGTATTTCTTTGGTACTTGCAAAAAAAGCAAACGTAGTCGCTTGTCTTACAAGCAAAGTCTGACGCTTCCTCGTTCAGACCTTTATGATTTTAGGTAATAAAATCATCAGGATCTCAGTCCTGTAAGCATGAGAGAGTTATTCATCGGCTTTACCTTTTCGTTAAATAGATGAACTGTCAGAGATGGCAGAGTGGAATCCACACATATTCTGTGTAGCAATCCTCAGCTTTACGAGGACTATCCAACGAACTGTAAAATTTAACAGTATTAATTATGGAACGATTTTTTGTTGATTAGTCACCAACTTTCTATCCATCCCTCTAATCAATACATCCAAGATTAAAATCTTGATTAAATTAACATTTCATCAAATTAATCCACTCACTTTCTCAAGTGAATTGATTAATTCTAAACACATAGAGAGATCTATTGTTTTATCATTTTTTAAAGACCGTACTGCACCTTTGTAGTACGGTCTTTTCTATTTCCATGAGATAAAAAATAATTCACTCACAGATATTCACTTCCTCTCAAAAATGATATAGCGTTCTTCGGGTAGCTACTGGCAACAGGGCAGGTCTGATCCAAGACGTTGGCAGATAAAAAAATGTTGGGACTGTGAATTGTGTGGCAGATCCGAATATGGCACCTGTTAGCAAGAAAAAACCTACCAGACTTTAAAAACACACATAGGTTTGGATAGAAGAAATTTTTCGGAACCGCAATTCAGCAATGAATTGCGGTTTTTTTTGCTTATTTGAATCGTATTGAAACCACATTGAAAAAATTATTCGAAAACCCTACCCCCTGATAAAACTCCACCATTTGCGTTTTAAGCTACTTTTTAAAACCTATGGATCTATAAAGGGGGAATGTCTATAAAAATCCAATACAGAGCAAATGAGGGTGATTTAAAGTGTTAAGGAGTTAATTCTTTTACTCAGATCAGAAAAGTAAGATTTAAATGACATTGTTAATTGAAATTGTTAAGTTAACAGTCAAGTATTAACACAGGTTGAAAACTGGTTTACATAATGAAAAAACTGTCAGTTTCAGAGTTGGCCAAGCTTTACGGATATTCAAGACAGGCCATATATGCACATATAAACAAAGGAAATTTATCTAAAGGATCTGATGGTTTAATTGACTTTACAGAAGCCTTAAGAGTTTTTGGGGAACCACAAAAAAAAGAGACTAGTGTCAATCAAAGTCAATCAATTAACAGTCAAAACTTGACAGAAGTTGACTTACTAAAACGTCAAGTTGACATACTGGAAAAACAGTTAAATCAGGCAGTGCTGAGAGAAAATCAATCGCTAGAACGTGAATCGTTCTATCAGGAACAAATCGAAGCTATGCAACGTCTACTGGAAGCCCCAAAACCGCCAAAAGTAGAAGATCCAACACCTGCTGCTGCACCTCAAGAAACGGTTGAATTAGCCAAAGAAGAAGCTCCAGTAGAAGCCGAGATCCAAACTCAGCCTAAAGATGACGGATTGACTACTTTGGTTGAAAAAGAAAATAAGCGGATTCCAGAGCCTGAGAAAAGGGGCTTTTGGAGCCGTTTTTTTAGACCCTATGATTAACCAAAATTATTTAATTAAAATGAATAAAACCGTGGAACATTGCTCAGTTATTGATCGTGGAACGTGAAGAATCCATAAAAAAGCCCAATCGGGTGTGATTGGGCTTTTCAATACGAAATAAACTATTGAATTAAAACAAATAATTTAGAGCATTTCGTATAACGTGTATTATGTTAATTTTAGTAGAACTAATAAATCTATATATTTGAAAATGTCATTTTACTCAATTAAATACTCTTCAGATATTTCACACTGTTCAACAAAAAAATGATCATGTGAAACTAAAATTACAGCGCCCTGATATTGGCTAATAGCCTGCGATAGAAGCTCTCTAGACTCAATATCTAAATGATTTTCTGGTTCATCAAGCAATAATAAATCAATACCATCAGGATAGTGACTCATTGCTAATAATGCGACTTTCAATTTTTCACCACCACTCAGTTCTGATAGTTTTAATAAAGCTTTTTCACGACGAATACGTAACTGACCTAACAAATTTCTCCACTCAACTTCAGTAAGATTGGAGTTATAAAGTGCAAGGTTTTCGATTACGGATAAATCATTATTTAATAAACTAAAGTTTTGATCTAAATACAAACATGTTCCACTAAAGAAAATATCATCACGTTGATGGGTAGAAATCAATTTCAATAAGGTTGATTTACCAATTCCATTAGCACCTTTAAGATGGATTTTTTCGCCAGCTTTCAATGCAAAATTAATTTTATTTGTTGCTGTATGGGGTAGCTTTAAATCATGAATTCTTAAAATCTCTCCTTGCTTCGTACTCTGTAAGTGGAATTCAAACTTCTGAGCTTTGATTTTTTCTACAATGGTCTGCCTATTAATCAGACTATTTTTCAAATCATCAGTTTGTCGAGTTTGTTGGGCACGTAGCTTACCTAAGCTTTGTCCAGCATTTTCCTTTTTGAAATCTAGAAAAATCTTTGCTTGAGAATTAGAATCACGAAGTTCATTGCCTTTAGATTGACGTTTATTCGCTTTCATTAAGCTATCATGTTGCCGTTGTTTTAACTGCTTTAATTCTTTTTTCTCATTATTAATAGACTGAGTTAATGCATCCATGTGTAGCTGATGCTGTTGAATGTAATGCTCATAATTACCTTTGTAGTGTTGTAAGCCTAATTCAGTTAAAGCATAAATATGTTGGACTTGATTGAGTAATTGGCGATCATGACTAATCAGGCATACACCACTAGGGTGTGCCAAAATACTCTCAATTAACCATTGTCTAGATGTTGAGTCTAAATGGTTGCTTGGTTCATCTAAAAGTAGATAGTGATCCTTTTTTAAAAACAAACGACATAAAGCCAGCTTTGTTTTTTGTCCTTCACTCAGTTTTTCTGTTGGAAAGTTCAAATCCGTAGGTAAGTCAGCATTTTCAAGTATATTTTGCCATTTTTGTGGTAAATCCCAGGTATTTTCAACTAACTCATAATCATCAAAACTAGCTGTATTGTTCTCTATACGCCGAAAAGCATGATGTAAATGATCTACCTCTAATGCTTGTGCAATATTTTCAGCATTAAGGCGTTCTAATTGTGCCAAATAATCATGTTGGATATTCCATGAAACTTGACCACTATAATGAATATCTAAAGCTTGGCTTTGATCTAATATTCTGAACAATAGGGATTTACCTAAACCATTACGTCCAATTAATGCAGAAACCTGTCCTGATAAAAGCGTAATGTTTAGCTGATCAAACATTTTCTGTGTAGAAAATTCTAAATTTAAGTTTGAAGCAATACATGCATGTTGCATAAAAAATTCCTCATGTAGAGGATATGCAAAATAGTGAAGATTAACTTATAAAAAACAATATATTATTTAGGATATAAAGTAGAGACCAAGAATATATAGCCACAAGTAGAATCTATTTTGCACATCAAAAGTTTAAAAATAATGATGAGAAAATGACTTACTTCATTGGCGTTACTCTTGGGAGGATGATTTGAATAAGGTTATTTTATAATGATAAGACAATCTGTCAAGCTTGTACTAAAGCTTCTAAAAGTTATTTAACATAATGGTGGTTATACGCAATACACTTGTATATTAATATAAATATCAGATACTTAATAAAACCAGAAAAATCTAAAAATGCACAAAAAGCCGATTTTGAAACAAGTCGGCTTTTTTATGAGCGGTTTTGATATTTTTTGCCAACATTTTTGCTCAAAAAACACTCAAAACAGAAAATCACCTACAATCTATAAGGCTTTCAACCTGAAAAAAATCCACAATTTATGGGGATAACTCTGGGGCTATTTTTAAGCCATTTTTGTACGCTTTGACGTACAGTAATTTAAGGAATCTGCTTCTAGCTGATCAAAGCTTTATTTCTTATGATGTAGTCAAGGAAAGCAGGAAGCTCCAAACAACAAGAATAAGAAAGATCAGCACAAGGATGGTTAGGTACGACAGAAGTTATACCTTGCAACCAAACACGAAAAACCCCGACAGGATGTCGGGGTTTTTTATTACCATTTGAAAACTGACTAAGTTCACTATAAAATATAGACTATAATCTATATTTTGGTTGTGATATGTGGACAGTCATCACAACAGATCTGTTTAATGAGTGGCTTGAGCAGCAAGATGAATCAACACAAGAGAAAGTCCTCGCAGCTTTGGTCGTTCTACAGCAGCAGGGACCTAGCTTAGGTCGCCCTTTAGTGGATACCGTGTATGACTCTAAATTTACCAATATGAAAGAGCTACGCGTTCAGCATAGAGGTAAACCACTTAGAGCCTTTTTTGCATTTGATCCATTACGACAGGCCATTGTGCTTTGCATCGGTGATAAAGGCGGTAAAAAGCGTTTCTATAAAAGAGATGCTGGACATTGCAGAACAGCAATACGAACTTCATCTCTCAACCCTAGGAGAACAATCTAATGGCTAAAACCTTACAGGAATTATTGGTTAGTCGCTCTCCAGAGAGCCAAGCACGTATTAAAAAAATGGCTGATGAGCTACTGTTAGAGACTCAGCTCCATCTTATTCGAGAAGAGTTAGAGATTTCCCAAAAAGAACTTGCTGAAACTTTGGGAATAAAACAGCCATCACTTTCAGCAATTGAAAATCGTGGTAATGATTTAAAGATTTCAACCATGAAAAAGTATGTTGAGGCAATGGGTGGTAAGCTCCGTATTGATGTGGAGCTTCCAACAGGAAAACATATAGGATTTAATGTGTAACGATAAAAAAGGTAGCTATAAGCCACTGCTGTCCCACAATTTTTCACAAGAGGAAGCTTAAATAAGCTTCCTCTTGTTTAATGGGGATTTTATCGGGTGAGAATAAAGCTTTTAACGTTTTTCTTTCAAACAAATTCACTTGAATGATTCTGAGTAAGCGCTGCACTGTCCAGCCTTCTTTCCCCAGATGTTGAGCGAAACTCACCAGCAAATAGGCGATTAACGCGATCCAAATTTGAGTTTGTATGGCATTACGGCTTCGGCCTAGAAATGACTTTAATTTTAAATTCTGTTTAAGTGCTTTAAAGAACAGCTCCACTTTCCAACGGTCTTTATAAATTGCAGCAATCGTTAATGCTGCCAGATGAAAGTTATTACTCAGAAACTCAAACGTCCTGTTCTTATCGGTATCATAAAATTCTATACGTCTTAATAATTTGGGAGCACCTCTTTTCTTTGCATAAGCACTACTTAATTCAATCCATTCATCCGCAATAATACCTTTAGATGCTAATACGCTGCGGCTAGATTTCACTTGATAAACTGTCTTTGGGCGCAATCGGGTGACAAAACTGACCTTTTGATGAGTCAATTGGGCAAACCATTGATAATCAATATATCCTTTGTCAAATACGACAATACTGCCAGCAGGAAATTTGAATGCTCTGCCTTGTACCATATCATTTTCAATGCCATCCCCAAGCGCCACAAATTCAGGAATGGTATTGCTGTAATTTAAGCCAACGCTAAGTTTCATGCTGGCTTTGGATTCATGCACTTTGGCCCATTCACATAAGGAAAATGACAGATCAATATGGCTGGCATCCAGGGAATATAAGGGATTCTTAAAGCGGAATTTATGAGCTACTTTTGAGTGTTCATAAGATTTAAGCAAGGTGTAAAATAGCTGTTCATACAAGGCTGCAGGCTGTTCCTGATTGATTCGAGCCAGTGTACTGCGAGGGTGATAGACTTTGCTCCGAGAGCATTCAGCTTTTCTTGTTGACACTCTAGATTAGATTGAATATCCCGCAGACTTTGTCTGCAGGAAAGTTGAGACATCAGTATGGCAATGAACTGATCCCATCTTGAAGCGGCTCTAAATTTCTGACCGACATGATGTATTTGAACAAGACGTTCAAAATCTTGTCGGAGTATGGGTTTAATCAATTGATGAAATACGGTATTCTGATATGACAAAACCTGAGTCCTTGGTCGTTAAAGTGTTGGTTCGCACTTATATTTTAACGATTCAGACTCAGGTTTTTTTATTTAAATCAAACTATGGGACAGCAGTGAGCTATAAGCTCCCTTTTTTGTGTTAGAAACCATTTAAAGTGTCTGTATTCTCACCATTAAAAATGTCTGGTTTATGATGATCTAAATAACTTCTCAGGATATGACTCTATGAACGACACTGAAAATCAAAAAAAACTCCCATTCTCAGAGGATGAATTACTCGAAAATATAGATGAATATAAAGCACATGCAGATGAAATTACTGTGCTTACAGAAACCGAATTCGATTATTCATATTTCAAACACTCTACTCCATTTTTTCAAAAACAAATTAATTACTGTAGAGACAAAACCCTTGCTACATAAGGTTTTGGAGTCGTTTGTCTAAAAATAATCATAAAACAACCTAGAGCCTGTTTATTTCCTCTTTGTATCCTTAAACGGATAAGATTTTAGAAAAACCGATGGCTCAGAATTAAAAATCATTTAACTTTTATTTGTAATTGTAAACCGAAAGTATCGAGTAATTTCTGCATGGATTTCAAAGTAGGATTGCTCCCTGGTTGCTCCATTTTTTGCAGTGTCTGTGGCGCAATCTTAGTAATTTTAGCCATATCATTCAGTGTTAAATGTAGCTCTGTTCGAATAAATCGAGCAACTTGATAAAAAGACCAGTCTGGATGATTATTGATGGTTTCAAGCACAGATAGTCTTTTTTCCATTTGTTGAATAGGGGTCAATGGTTTAAAACGTTTATCCATGGCTGATCTCCTCCAACTGCTGGCAAATATTGATTATTCGATATTGGCTATTTTCCAGAATTTCATCCGCTACTTGAAGAGCCTGCATCTTTTCTAACAGTCCCCGATAAATTGGTAACTGTTCAATTAATAAAGTTTTAATTTCTTGTGGATCAATCGAAGTGCTTTCAGCTATCTGCTCAATCACAGAACTCAAAAGTGGCATACCACCATGATCATCTCTTTCCCAACGAGTAGTACGTGCAATACCATCAGGATGTAACCACATTGGCGCATAATCAAATAATGGTGTGAGCTGAATTTTACCATTATTGAAGCGTTGGATTGCTGTATTGCGAGTATGGTTATCTTTATTGCCTAAGGCAACATTTGCGAGATCACGCTTCAAATACTCAAATACTTCCTGCTTTGGTTCGGTACAAGCCTCCATAAGCAGGGTACATATTTGATTATGGGTCATTCTAACCCCAAAGCCCGCCTTCCCACCTAGAGATGCAAGGCTTTCCTGAGCAATTCTTTCAACTTTGCCATTAATTACTTTGCGATCAAATCTTGGAATAAACAAAGTCTTGCCATGTAGCTCAAGATCCCGGTGTACACGTAGTTGCAAGTACTGAGCGACTTTCATATACAAAGCTTCGTTCATCAGGATTTTATTCAAATTTTGATCACTGCCGCGGCTAAATTTAACCAACCAATGCTGCTTAACTTGATCATCTGGAAGAGTATGATCTAGATAGAAAAGATCATCATAACCTTGTGTTAACAACAATTTTGGCCACTCACCCTGAATACCAGATGAACCGGCAATAAAAAGTCCATAAGATGCGAGCGATTCAATAAACTTCTCTTTACGTTCAATAATTTTGCTTAGGCTAAATCCCTGATTTTGCAGCTTTGGGAAATGACTCTGTAACCACTCATGAGCCTCTTTGACTCGCAGATTCCCAATTGGATTTCCTGCGCCTGCTTTTAAAAGCGCCCAGTCCGCTTGTTCCTGAACATTCTCAGAAAAATCAAGCTGTCTTAGTAATTCTTTGCGACCGTATCCTTGAGGTAATAGATCCATAAGAAATGCTGGCCAAGTTGATTCCAATCTATTTTGGACGTTCACCGGTAAGTCATAAGCAAGCGCATGACCATCTCTTAGATCCATATATGAAATAGCATATTCGAACAAATATGATGTACGTGTAGCTGCCTGCCATCCAGCATTTTGATCATCCGTAACCTCAACCAAAGCACAGTCATGCCATTCATAGTCTTGGTAGATTTGCAGTGTACAGTATTGCTTCATAATTTTATTAAAATAGTAAAATATAATGATTTTATTGATTATATATCTATTTTAATATAAAAGTATAATTAAACTAAAAATCTCAATGATCACTCTAGGTGTCTAAGAAGAACTTATACATTTCTCAAAATTGCAATAAACTCATCTGATTTGCAGTAGAATTGATCAATATTGGGTTAAATCTTACCTCCTTATATTTTAGCTATCCTTTACATCATGTCAGAACGTCAACAACTCAGCCTTAGTGAATACCTTGCCACTGTACAGGAAGTCATCCAGCTGACTTTTGATGGGGCAGTGTGGGTCAAGGCTGAGATCCGTAATTTAAGTATTAAAGGCGGTCACTATTATCTTGAGTTGGCTGAGAAAGATGAAGAAAGCCATAAGGTGATCGCTAGTTGTAAAGGCACCATTTGGAAATTTACGGCACAAAAAATAATTCTAAAGTTTGAACGAGAAAGTGGTATTGAACTGTCGAAAGACCTGAATGTACTGATCAAGGTCAAAGCTAGATTTGATCCGCAATATGGCTTCTCGGTCAATATCGAAGATATCGACTCTAGCTTTACTCTAGGAGACATCGCCAAACGCTATCAGCAGATTCTGCTGCGACTGACTGAGGAAGGCCTGCTCAATAACAATAAACAGTTGCCGGTACCCTTTGATATTCAGAATGTCTTGGTCATTGCACCGGAAAATGCTGCAGGGTTAGGTGACTTTAAAAAAGATGCGGATGCCCTGGCTCAGGCTGGTGTCTGTCATTTCGTTTATCATTCAGCAACTTTTCAGGGTAATACGGCTTCTGCCAGCATCATTCAGGTTTTGGGTAGTGCCTTAAGACAGTGGGCTCAAGATTACTCGATAGCACCAGACCTTATTGTGATCATCCGTGGAGGCGGAGCCGTGAATGACCTAGCTTACCTGAATGATTATGATCTGGCCGCACTGCTGTGTAAAAGAACTGTGCCGATCTGGGTCGGTATTGGCCACGAGAAAGACCGCACTATTTTGGATGAAATTGCACACCGTTCCTTTGATACCCCGAGTAAAGTGATCGCAGGGATCCGTAACCTGATTGTGGAGCGAGTCAATGAAGTTAGTACTGCTTTGCAGACCATCAAGCTACTGTCACAGCACCAGTTGATCACCTACCAGAGCCAGAGTGATCAGTATCTGAAAACTATCAAAACTCTGACACAGAACCAGATCAATGAAGCCCAGCGTAGCGTTGATATGCTTAAAAGTGATACTCAGTATCTTGCTCAACAACAGATTAAACTAGCTTCACAGCAGGTGGAGTCATTGATGAGGGAAACCTTGCTACAGAATCCTCGTAATGTGATGGCCAAGGGCTATGCAATTGTCCGTAGCCAAGGCAAAGCTATCCGTTCCATCCAGCAGATTACTGACCAGGAATTACAGATTGAACTTAAGGATGGCACCATTGATGCCACCGTGACACAGGTAAACGCACATGAACAATGAAGAACTAAGTTTCAAGAAAGGTTATGAAATTCTCAAGAAAAATGCCGAATTTCTTGAATCTCAGGAAGAACCGGATATTGATAACCTGATGGCGATCGTTGAAGAGTCCATGACTGCCTATAAAGCCTGTAAGTTACGTATTGATGCTGTGCAACAGGCGTTGAATGACACCTTTAAAGAATAAAAATTCTAGGTCGAGAAAAGTCTAGAATGTTCTAGAAATAAAGGACATGAGATGGTGAAAACTGACAGTTAACCCAATAAATTTGCTTGAGCAGAGTTTTATTACTAACCACCTTTTCCTCTATAGGTGTTACATGGATCCCAAACAACATACTTACGTTGTTAAATGGTTGACTGAAGATCAAGCCTGTGTCGGCTTATGTGTCGAGTTCTTCATTAAGCTGACTTAAACCAAATAGGTGGGGCTAATGAATTTAATGGCCGATCTTTAATAATCCCTGCCAGCTAAAATAGTTCTGGGTCAAATGAGTACGGTTCATTGACCACTTTCGTTGTGGTAAGTAGCAGCTGCCAACAGCTAATTTAGTTTTCCCATATCTCGCCTTTACCGCTTCTAAAGTCTGCATGAGGCTTTCATTACTTTCACGCTGGCTGTGGTCTGTCAGCAGGTCAGGAGTAAAGCGCTGCTTAGCAATTAAATCCGTCAGAATTACACCACACTTTTTATATTTCACGTCAGATTTATAAATGTGTTCCAGCAGTTGCATGGCTGTTTTAATCAGATCCAAAACACAATCCGTCGGTTCAGGAAACTCAAAAGCCAACGATTTACTGTAATAGGGAACCTTTGAATCAAAAGGATTCGATTGCACAAAAGCAATGACACATCCACATAAGGAAGCGTCTGCTCGTAAACGTATGACTGCATCCTGTACATATTTGCCCATAGCCTCTTTGAGATCATCTAGCTCGGTAACTTTTTCACCAAATGAACGACTTGCTATGATTTGCTGTTTGGGGGGAGGGGCATCATCTAACTGCATACAAGAAACACCTTGCAGCTCCAATACTGTTCTTTGCATTACCACAGAAAAAAGGCTCGCCATGCGATGAGCATCTTGCATCACTAAATCTAGCACCGAATAGATTCCCATGGCATTTAGTTTTTTAACTAACTTACGACCAACGCCCCAAACTTCACCGACCTCAATGTCTGAATAAAGCATTTCCTGATCTAGGAAATCCATATTGAGTAAGTTACACACACCCTTGAAACCCTGTCTTTTTTTGGCAAGATGGTTGGCCATTTTGGCTTCGGTTTTACTACGACCGATACCAATCGAGACGGGTAAGCCAATCCAATCCAACAATCGTTGTTTCATGTGATGCGCATACTGAGTTAAGTCAAAATTTTGTGCATAACTGGTCAGGTCTAAAAAACACTCATCAATTGAATAGATTTCCTGTTCATGTGGCGCAACAAAACTAGCCAAAATTGAATGAAAACGCTTGGACATTTCAGCATATAAAGCATAGTTACTGGATAACACCACGACCTGATGTTGCTGAACAATATCTTGTATTTGAAAGAGAGGAACGCCCATTTTGATGCCCAGCGCTTTGGCTTCATTACTTCTTGCCACAGCACAGCCATCGTTATTGCTGAGCACAATCACAGGTTTATTGTTTAGACTGGGATTAAATACCCGCTCACAACTGACATAGCAGTTGTTAATATCAATCAGGGCATAAATCCGCTCGTAACTGCTCATCTGAACTTCTTGATCACACTGGTAACCACACCCCAAATCAGCATGGTTTGATTATCTTTCAAATGGATATCAGCAAAATCAGGATTAGCCGCCTGTAACCAGCATTGATTACCCTCAATCATCAAACGTTTAATCGTAAAATCATTGTCAATCAATGCCAGAACAATATCCCCATGCTTGGCTTCAATACTACGGTCAACGATTAGCTTGTCATTCAGATCAATCCCTGCATCACGCATGGATAAGGATTCCACTTCAACGATAAAGGTTGCCTGTTGGTTTTGAATAAGAAACTCGTTTAGATCAAGGGTCTTATCGATATAGTCCTGAGCAGGGGAAGGGAAGCCTGCAGCCACTTTTTGCAAAGCAACAGGAATCTCATAATGTGTTTTTGTCTCAAGCAATCTAATAGAGGAAATATCGTTAAACTTTGGAGTGTCATTTTTTTTCAGGTATTTCTTGATTTCCAATACACGAGACTCTGGCACCCGAATGACCTTGGTCGGTTCGTTATAGACAAAAGGACGGCCAGAACCTTTGCGTGCACCACCATGCTTATTTTGCGTCATTTTTATTATCAATCTTGATTATGTAACATAATTAAGATTATAGAAAACTCAGAATATAAAAACAAGATTGTCCGTTCTTTAATAAAGTATTATCCCAAATCTTGGGATTGCCATGATATTAGCAAAGCCACAAGATCAATCAGACGACACAATAAAGATTGTCTAATCCTTGATCGTAGAGACTTTATATTTGAAGCAACAGAAGACCTAAAGGGCTTTACTGGTATCCATTGATTGTTCAGCAACATTAAATAAAACTGTGGAACATTGTTCAGTTATTGATCGTGGAACGTGAACAATCATAAAAAAAGCCCATTCGAGGGTGAATGGGCTATAAAACTAGTATCAACACATGGAATTATAACACAATTTAAAAAGCTGTTATTCCCAAGTAGAAATGTCCTACCTAATAACCAAATAGAAATGTCCTATATGGACATTTCCAAGTCAAGCACAGGATTTAGATTTCGTTGTTCAATCGCTGTTTTCTGTGCACGTCTGCTTG
>NZ_VPCQ01000011.1:0-46667 GCF_013418125.1 Acinetobacter sp. YH12205
CAATTTTCTGACTTAAATTTCGCTCAAATAAACTTCGAGTAATTTAAACCAATCAATCAATGAAATATTTTCGATCAATCAATCAGTAAAAATCCACACAAGTTGTTCTTCATAATCTCTTAATGATCTCAATTTCTGCCTCGTCAGCAGAAATTTTAACGCAAAACACTTCTAACAACTCAACCCTGCAAGCTAAGTTCGTAGGCTGTTTTGTGTCGGGATTGGTGCATTATAGGGCAATTTCCTACACGTGCAAGTGCTTTTAACTGCTTGTTTTCACGAGTGTTGGATTTTTACGCACTATTTTGGTTCAAAAACACACAAAACTCGCACTAACCCTATAATTTTAAATTAAAAATATGTTTTTCATATTTTTGCAATCTAAATCCGCTTATTTTGTTGGGGCAGCCTCTTTCACTTTCACACTGAGTATTTTTACCGCTTGTTTCGGTACATTTTGATGCATGCCATAGTTGCCTGTTGGTACTTTTACAATTTTATCGACAACATCCATACCTTTAGTGACTTGACCAAATACCGCATAGCCTGCGTTACGTGGACTTCGATTTAAGAAATCGTTATCTACCACATTAATAAAGAATTGGCTGCTGGCAGAATCAGGATGATTCATACGTGCCATCGCCAAGGTACCACGGGTATTTTTCAATCCATTACTTGATTCATTACGAATGGTCGCTTTGGTTGGCTTTTCTTGCATATTGGCATCCATACCACCGCCTTGCACCATAAAGCCTGGGATAACACGATGGAAGATCGTACCATTATAGAAGTTTGACTTGGCATAGTTTTCAAAGTTCTTTGCAGAAACTGGGGCTTTGTCATTAAACAGTTCGATTTCAATATTGCCCATGCTGGTTGTCATTTCTACCACGATGTTGGCTGCCATCGTATTGAAGCTGATAAGCATTGCTGCCATGGTAAACATACTTTGTTTTAACATTTGCTGACCAATCCATCTGTGTTGTATTTGCATTGCATCTATATTAATAAGATTATGCGAATAAATCAGTGGTTATTTTTTATCACGCTGGAAAACTTATGTATAAAAATAATTCAGATCAGAGCCGACTGTGTCCAGCACCTTGGCAACTTCAAGGTGAAGCCTATATTTTAAATTATTGGCTCAGCCCACAATTTTTAAAACAGGCACAACCTTTTGGCTTAACACCTTCTTTTTTAGGACGTCTTGTTCAAGTCATGTGGGTGCGTTATCACGCTAGCCCCATTGGTGCTTACGATGAGCTGCTGATTTTAGATCATCCTTTATTTAGGCAGCGTCGTTTATCTACTATTCCTAAAATTTTCGTTTCAACCGAGTCTTCTGTGCAACACGGACAACAACTTTGGGGCATTCCTAAACAACTGGCAAACTTTGATTGGAATATTCAAGATCGACAGATAAGTTGCAAAATACAACACGCAGATTTGCAACTCGCCATTCAACTTGAAAAATGTAATAAGCAACACGGCTTTTATATTGATAGTCGCTACATCCCTGCTGCACTTTTAAAAATTCAGCAAACATGGCAAGGGAAATCCTATCAATTTAATCCTTCTTTTCGCGGCAGATTAATTCCACTCAAATATACATCTTGGCAATCGAATCCAAGTTTGTTTCCTGATTTTAATCAGGCACGCTTCATCAACGGTTTTTTACGTGCCTGAATTCGAGCTGACTTTTCCTGAAGCCGAAATCTCTACTCTGGTTTAATTGTTCCACGTGAAACAGATGAACAAAACCAACCTAAGATTTAGCTACGTGGTCGATCCCAAAATTTTCTAAAGTTTTTACACATTTCAATGCTGATTTTTTTGGCGCGACGCGACACAAAGGTCATGCTAATAAAACCATGTGTTTGATCTAAATATTCTACATATTTTACCGTGACAGCATGTTGACGTAATTTATGTGCATAAATTTCAGCTTCATCATGCAAAACGTCATGCCCTGCTGTGACCACAAAGGCAGGCGCTAGTTTTTTCAATTTGCCAAAAGTTGGCGAAATGATTGGATCATCCAAAGCGACCTGATGCTGTGTGACATAGTGCTGGGTGACAAAATCAATATCTTGTCCCGTCAACACCAAACCATCTTTATAAGCAAAGAATGAAGGATGGCGACTCTTAAAATCTAAGGCTGGATAAATTAAAAATTGTGCGTCAGGTGCATAGGCTGAATGAGCACTACGCTGTGCAACCACCGCTGCAATATTACCACCCGCACTATCGCCTGCCACCGCTATGCGATTTTTTAAAATTTTCATTTCTCGACGATGTTGATATGCCCATGCCAAAGCATCTTCACAGACTTGAATAATCTGCTGTGGACTAGCTTCAGGCGCGAGTGGATATTCCACACTCAACACTTGTGCATGGGCATGTACCGCCATTAAGCGGCAAAATTCGTCATGACTGTCTAAACCACCCACCACAAAACCACCACCATGATAAAACACGATTAAAGGCAATTTTTTATGTGGTGCAGGATGATAATAACGCGCTGCGATATTGCCACTGGCTAAGTTTAAACGGATTTCTTCAACTCGTTTGACCGCAGTTGGAGTGCTCAGAATAGATTGCATTTGTCGATCAAATGCCTGTCTAGACTGTACAGGGTCAGCACCAATAAAACCAATTTTCCCTTGTTTTAATTGTGCCGCCATCATGCATTTAATAAATGGATCAAGGTCTGGATAATGATACGGATAACCCAAAGCTTGAGCCAAAGTATGATGTACTCGACTTGGTAACTTATTTAATGCACGTGCAGCAGCACCTTGTCCTTTGTGCAATTTATTTTTGAGAGATGAATTCAAAATTTGCATGCCTGTTCCTTTTTATATGTCTGCATGATTTGCCTAAACGCTTCATAATTTCTTCATGATCAACAGCACAGTGACCATTTTGTTATACAAGTGCTTCAATCGTTATACACATTCAAATTACCTATACGCTACCCTGCTTTTATGACGCTGTCATTGACACTATTGCAGTCTATGTTTGATGTTTCAGACAAATTCACCTCATCAGCTCAGGAGGCAGAGCATGACTAAAAAATTAATCTTACTTTCATGTGCGACTGCTTTTTTAGCCGTAGGTTGCGTAGTCGTGCCTGACGAAGGTTACTACGATGGACGATATGAGCCACGCTATGATGATGATCATCGACGTTATGACAATGATCGGCAGCGTTGGGAATATCAACAAGGTAAAAATCGGGTTGAGTTAGAGCGTCGTAAACGTGAACTAGAACGTCGTGAATGGGAACAAAAACGACAACAGCAATTACAGCAACAACGCTATGAACAAGAGCGACAACGTTTAGCAGAGCAGCGTAAACGCTTATCGGAACAGCAGCGTAAACAGCTTGAGCAAAAGCGTAAGCAGCAAATTGAAGCTGAACAAAAAAAGCGTGAGGAAGCACGTAAACGCTGGCAACAACAACGTGATGCACAACAAAAGCGCTGGCAGGAAAACCGTAAAGACCGTGAACAACGACGTGATCGTGATTGAGTCTTGCAGCAAAGCAAAACAAATGAGGTAAAAAAAGGGCTTATTCAGAAGTTAGATAAGCCCCGAAAACACATTTAGCAATACACAAGAAACTACAGCGATATAGCATCTATGCGCAAAGAATAAGCAGTGTTAGGTTTTGTGTAAAATATATAATTACTCTCGATTAAGTTGTTTTAGCGATTAATCAACCAAAACTTAAAAACTCTAATCATACGCATGCACAATATAGTGAACAAACACCCAGTCGAATCCTGTTGATAAAACAGTGTTTTTAGCTATCTCCGTAATAAAAGCACTGGTTTAGCTGAATAATCAGCTCCCTATTACCATACTTTTTTAAACAAAAAAATATTATAAGTTTCAAAGTTTAATTTGCTTCATTCATCCGCCGACATCTTGATTCAAAATGTATTGTTTTGACCAAATTTCATGGCAATGAAAATTAATCTACTGGCACGCTTGAATTTTACCTGCCCTGCCCCGATTTCTTAGCTAATTACGAACTTCTCTAACCATGGCAGTTCAGCAATAACGCAGTTAGCACTGACGCCAAAGGACTGTACATGTTTAAAAACCCATTTAAACGGAGTAAATCAATGGCAACTGAGCAGAACGAACAAACTCAAGACCTTGAGCAAGAGCAGACGGAACAACAAACAGCGCAAGATACTGAGCAAGCAGAAGTTTCCGTTGAGTCTTTACAAGAACAACTGAGCAAACTTGAAGAAAACCTAAAATTGGAAAAAGCACGTACTGCCAATGCAGTTTACGAAGCGGAAAAAACCAAAGAGCGTTTAGAACGTGAAGCAGATACAGCTAAAAAGTTTGCTTTAGAAAAGTTTGCTAAAGAATTATTGGATTCTGTAGACAACCTTGAGCGTGCTATTGCCGCCAATGGTGATGAAAAAACTGCCTTGTCTGAAGGTGTGGAACTGACCTTGAAATCATTACTGACCACTTTAGAAAAGTTTGGTGTGGTGGTGATTGATACAGCCAATGGTTTCAATGCAGACCTGCATCAAGCCGTAGGGATTGATCCAAATGCAAAAGCCAATGAAATTGGCAACGTATTACAAAAAGGCTACACCTTACATGGTCGCTTACTCCGCCCTGCAATGGTGATGGTTGGCGCTTAAGCCTTATAAAATCGAGAGTTGATAAAAAATTTTCATCTAAACAACTTGAAAAATTTTGATTGGCTCTCATATCGAATAACAAGTGAAAACATTGCAAAAGAATTTTTGAGGAAACATCCAAATGGCTAAAATCATTGGTATTGACTTAGGTACAACTAACTCATGTGTAGCGGTACTTGAAGGCGACAAAGTTAAAGTAATTGAAAACGCAGAAGGCGCACGTACAACTCCATCTATTATTGCTTATAAAGATGGCGAAATTCTTGTAGGTCAATCTGCAAAGCGTCAGGCTGTAACTAACCCGAAAAACACATTATTCGCAATTAAGCGTTTGATTGGTCGTCGTTATGAAGACCAAGCGGTACAAAAAGACATTGGTCTTGTGCCTTACAAAATCATCAAAGCAGACAATGGCGATGCTTGGGTTGAAGTGAATGACAAGAAACTTGCACCACAGCAAATTTCTGCAGAAACTTTGAAAAAGATGAAAAAGACTGCCGAAGATTATTTGGGCGAAACAGTTACTGAAGCCGTGATTACTGTACCTGCGTACTTTAACGATGCACAGCGCCAAGCAACCAAAGATGCGGGTAAAATTGCAGGCTTAGAAGTTAAACGTATCATCAACGAACCAACTGCTGCTGCGCTTGCATTTGGTATGGACAAGAAAGAAGGCGACCGTAAAGTTGCTGTATATGACTTGGGTGGTGGTACTTTTGACGTATCGATCATTGAAATTGCAGACCTTGATGGCGACCAACAAATTGAAGTGTTATCAACCAACGGTGATACCTTCCTTGGTGGTGAAGACTTTGACAATGCCTTGATCGAATACTTGGTTGAAGAGTTCAAAAAAGAGCAAAACTTCAACTTGAAACAAGATCCATTGGCATTACAACGTCTGAAAGAAGCGGCTGAGAAAGCAAAAATCGAGCTTTCATCTTCAAATGCGACTGAAATCAACTTGCCATATATCACTGCAGACGCAACAGGTCCGAAGCACTTGGTGATGAACGTGACTCGCGCCAAACTTGAAGGTTTGGTTGCTGATTTAGTCGCTCGTACCATTGAGCCATGTAAAGTTGCGCTACAAGATGCAGGACTTTCAACTTCTGACATCTCTGACGTGATTTTGGTGGGTGGTCAATCACGTATGCCACTTGTACAACAAAAAGTACAAGAATTCTTTGGCAAAGAGCCACGTAAAGACGTAAACCCAGACGAAGCTGTTGCAATTGGTGCAGCAATTCAGGGTGCCGTATTGTCTGGTGACAAAACTGACGTATTGCTTCTAGACGTAACTCCGTTAACGCTTGGTATTGAAACTATGGGTGGCGTGTTGACGCCAATCATTGAGAAAAACACCACGATTCCTGCGAAGAAATCTCAAGTGTTCTCAACAGCGGCAGACAACCAGCCTGCAGTAGACATTTCAGTTTACCAAGGTGAGCGTAAAATGGCTCAACAAAACAAATTGTTGGGTAACTTCCAATTAGGTGACATTCCACCAGCGCCACGCGGTGTGCCACAAATTGAAGTTTCGTTCGACATTAACGCTGACGGTATCTTGAAAGTGTCTGCAAAAGACAAGAGCACAGGCAAAGAACAATCGATTCAAATTAAAGCAAACTCTGGTTTGAGCGATGCTGAAATTGAAGCGATGATTAAAGATGCTGAAGCAAATGCTGAAGAAGACCGTAAGTTTGAAGAACTTGCAAAAGCACGTAACGAAGCGGATGCTTTAGTTTCTTCTGCTCAAAAAGCAGTAAAAGACCTTGGTGAACAAGTGACTGCCGATGAAAAAACTGCGATTGAAACTGCAGTCACTGAGCTTGAAGCGACAACCAAAGAAAATGATGTAGATGCAATCAAAGCAAAAACTGAAGCATTGCAAAACATCATCATGCCAATTACACAACGTGCGTATGAAGCTGCACAAGGTCAAGGCGGTGCACAAGGTTTCGACCCAAATGCATTTGGCGGTGACGCAGGTCAACAAAAAGCCGATGATGGCGTTGTGGATGCTGAATTCACTGAAGTCAAAGATGATAAAAAATAATTTGTCGCTTTAACGCACATCAAAAACCGCGCTGCAAGCAATTGCAGCGCGGTTTTTCTTTTCGATATCCATACACTGACTTCAAGATTTAAATGAAAGAGCACAGACAATTGGACGCTCAACCGAGTACAATAGATAAAATGATGCTCTAACTGCAAATAGATTGAGTTTCTGCCCTACTTTCGGCTACAGTAAACCCAAAAAAGGATGCCGCTAGCAATGCGTTTGTTTCTATTGGGTGCAATCATACTGTTTTCTATCTTGCTGATTTATCAAAATATTCAACATCCTCATACACGACACAATACAGTACTGGATAGTTTGCAACATCCTTTAGATACTCGCTTACGTTATCGTATTGGAGAAATCGATCCGCGTTTTGGCTTAAGCCATGCCGATGTACTACAACTAAGTCAGGAAGCCACCCTGATCTGGACACAAGGGACGGGACAGGATTATTTTGTATATGATCCAAATGCCAAGCTCGCCATTCACTTGATTTATGATCAACATCAAGATGAATCCAACCAACGACAACAGCAACTTACAGCCATTGAACAACGCCAACAACACTGGAGCAATCAAAACCAAAATATTCAAGCACTAAAACAAGAAATTGCAGATAAAAATCAACAGCTTGATGCAAAAAAAATGCTATTTGAACAACAACTTGAACAATACAATCGTCAAGTACAGCAAATTAACCAAAGTGGTGGGCTACATCCTTCGCAACAGGAAGTTTTTGCAGCCAAAAAACAAGAAATCCAGCAAAACATGTGGAGTTTAGAACACGAAATGGCGCAATTTAATCAACAAATTAACCAACTCAACCAACAAGTCGATGCCCTCAATCAACTCAATCAGGACATTGATATTTCCATCCAGCAATTTAATGCACGTTTTCAGCCACGTTTATTTGATAAAGGCAGCTTTGATGGTCAGGCCATTCGGATTTATGAGTTTCAATCTAAAGATGATTTACGCTTAACTTTGGCGCATGAATTCGGCCATGCTTTAGGTTTAGCACACCATAACGACCCTTATGCCTTAATGTATCCAATGCTAAAAGATCAGCAGTTGCAGAATTTCCAACTGCGCCCTGCCGATCTCGATTTACTCCATGCACGGCATTGAGCAATCTGGCAAACTGAAGTGACTAAAACACAAAACTCCCCTCACCCTGTACGATAGTTGCATATCCATTACACGTGCAAAGGCAGCAAATTTACTCATTTCATGTTATTGTGAAGGCTCTGTATAACCCTGAACGATCTGTGGAGATTCATGTGAGTTACTACCATATCCTGATTGAAGTAAATGACCACATCAGCACGATTGAACAAAGCCGTGATATCGAAATTTTTGATATTGTTGAGCTTCAACCTTGTCTCCACTCGATTTTATTGCCGTATTTTAATGAGCAAGTGATTGAACTTGAAGATGAAAATATTGAATACAAAGATATTTTGCATCTTGAGGTTAGACAGACCTTATTACCAATTGAACACCTGATTGAAGAAGAACAGCGTTTGCTGCCAAGTGATACCGACATCACCATTTCAGCTTATGAAATTTTTAATAACAAAGAATTAAGCCAAGATGTCACGACTGTGATTTTTGATTTGCTTGAAGCAGTGAAAATTGAACCTTAATCCCCTGTTTTAAGACAAAAATTAAAAAGGTCTGCACATTTGCAGACCTTTTTTATGCAATCGCAACAACTTATTGCATCATTTGTTTGGCCGCTTCATTACGAAACGCTCTTAAAATTTGCTGCCCTGCCCGACCTGTTGCAGCCAAGCCGAGTCGAGTCTGTTCCTGACGAATCGCTTGACGGGTTTTGTCGCCAATTAAACCATCCACTTCACCAATGTCATAACCACGACTTAACAAAAAGCGTTGAATTTCACGGCGTTCTGCGCGGGATGTACCTGCATCATCGGTTGGCCAAGCGGTGCGGAATGCAGACTGCCCCATTAAACGATCTGATAAATGCGCAATCGCTAAGGCATAACTTTCTGCTGCGTTATAGCTATAAATGGCATCGAAGTTTCTAAACACTAAGAATACAGGGCCATTCGCACCTGCAGGTGCCATCAAGCCTGCCTGACTACTGCCCGATAAATTGCCCTGAATTAATGCCGAACCATCTGCACGAGTCAACCCACGATTAACCCAACTGCTGAGGGATTTTTTATTGCGTCGCCCTTCACCACTCAAAGACATGCCTGCAGGCACTTTGACTTCAAAGCCCCACGGCTGCCCTGTTTGCCAGCCGCGACGTTTTAAAAAGTTAGCGGTGGAAGCCAAAGCATCTGGAATACTAGATACTAAGTCACGGCGACCATCACCATCAAAATCGACCGCCAACTCATCATAGGTCGATGGCATAAACTGAGTATGCCCAAACGCCCCTGCCCATGAGCCTTTTAATTGTGATTCAGTGACATCACCACGTTGCAATAAACGCATGGTGGTAAAAAACTCACCTCGGAAATAGCTTTGACGGCGTCCTTCACAGCTCAAGGTACCTAGCGCTTGCAATAATGGATAGGATCCTGAAATCGCACCAAAGTTACTTTCTACACCCCAAACCGCCACTACGGTTTCTGCAGGTACGCCATAGGCTGCTGCAACACGATTGAGCACATCACGGTGCTGTGCCAATTTCTGCTGTCCTGCCTGCACGCGCTCATCATCGACCAAGCCTGAGAGATAATCCCAGATTGGCGTAGAAAATTCAGGTTGGTAATTTAAACGCTCAATGACGGAATAATCTGGGCTGAGATTTTGAGTATAGCGATCATAACTGCTGCCACTCACCCCTTTGGCAATGGCTTGGCTGCGTAAATTGGCCAAACAACTTTGAAAATGGTTTTGTGGTTGAAAATTTGCAGATGTACTGACCGTTGGTGTTACGGTGACAGATTTTCCATTGATAATCAGTTCTGCCTGAACCTGAGTAGCTGCCATTGCAGCTGTCGCAAAAATCACAGCGAAACGATGCATAATACCCTTTGATGTGTTTTGAATTTAAATCTTGGCTTTACCATAACACCTTCAGCCACAGAGATCAGATGAAAATCTGTAACTTTAAATTCATTTACACAGTTTTAAATTCATTTTCTCGTTTTAAATTTAAAACACTTATCCACAAGTACGGCATCTCACATTTTTAAATTCAAAATCACAACACATGATAAGACTTTTAAATTTAAAAGTTTAAATTCAAATTAAACCAACCCAAGTTATCCACAAAACACGACATTCACTACATATTTACGATGTATTACTTTGAATTTAAAAGTAGCTTTTTAAATTTAAAGATCAAAAGAGCCGCTACTTTATTTAAATTCAAAACTGCAGATCTATCTTTAAATTCATTTCTGATATTTAAATTCAAAGTTGAAGCATCGCTTTAAATTTAAAACGCGCTATTTGAATTTAAAGTTTTGAATTCATAATTATCATCTGTTTCCCATCAGACTTGTGCGCATTTTTATTTTAAGTATTGCTTTGCTACGGTGATGGTTGCTTATTCAGCCTGATCTATCTTAATCAACCTAAAATTACAGCGTCAATCCTAGACAGATTAACGGTAGAACACCTTAAAAATGGGCAGAATAAAAATGTGAGAGCATAAAAAAGCGCTCATCGTGATGAGCGCTTTGGCGTCATTTTTAAATTTACAAGCTCATATCAGCACTGAGCGCCAATGGATTTGGCAAAATTTTTGCCAATTGGCGGCATAAATCTGTCAACTCAGCAGCATCATTCGGCATTAAAGTAATATGCCCAATTTTACGACCTTCACGCTCAGTTTTATTGTACAAATGCAAATGTGCGCCATTCAATGCCAACACATCTTCAGTTTTGGGATGCTGACCAATAATATTGACCATCACCGTTGGACGTACCACTTCAGTTGAGCCTAACGGTAAACCTGCTACAGCACGAATATGGTTCTCAAACTGCGAACACACCGCGCCTTCAATTGACCAGTGACCTGAGTTATGCACACGAGGTGCCATCTCGTTGGCATACAAGCCCTTGTCAGTGACAAATAGCTCTAACGTCAACACACCTACATAATTCAAGTGATTGAGCAGGCGAGTGATATAGTCTTGTGCCGCAGGCTGCAAGTCAGCGCTGTTTGGTGCAGGGACAATCGAATGCGACAAAATACCGTTGTGATGATGGTTTTCTGCCAATGGCCAAGTTTTTACTTCACCATTTTGACCACGCACCGCAATAATAGATACTTCACGTGAAAAAGTAACAAAACTTTCTGCGATCAAGCTGCCTGCAGGGCCAAGTTCTGCCCATGCTTGTTCAATCTGATCTGCACTGCGCAGTACAAACTGACCTTTGCCATCATAGCCGCCTGTTGCGGTTTTTAGCACAATTGGCAGACCGAGTTCAGCTACAGCAGCCTGTAAACTTTCCAGCGAGTTGACGGCTTGGTACGGCGCAACAGGAATCGCCAATTCATCAAATAAGCCTTTTTCCAGCAAGCGGTTTTGGGCAATTGCCAAAGCCTGACGTGGTGGATGCAAGTCTTTGTGCTTAATCAATACATCAACATCAGCCAACGGAGTATTTTCAAACTCAAGGCTGAATACATCGGCACTGTGTATAAAATCTTGTAGGCTATTTTCGCTTTTGCTGGCAAAAACCTGACCCAAGGTTGCCGCTGGGCAATCTGGACTGGCTTCAAAAAAGGTACATTGAATATTTAAGGGTAAAGCCGCTTGTGCCATCATGCGACCCAATTGACCGCCACCAAAAATACCGATGGTCTTATCCATAGTAATTGTCCCGCTTAAGCCTGACCTGGAATATTGTTGCTTGAAACTTTCTCAGTTTGCGCGGCACGGAAATTGGCAACATTTTGTGCAATTTCTGGACGGGTTAAACCTAAAATTTGGGCTGCCATAATTGCCGCATTGGTTGCTCCCGCAGGACCAATCGCCAATGTACCTACGGCAATACCTGCAGGCATTTGCACAATTGAAAGTAATGAATCGACACCATTTAAAATTGAAGATTTCACTGGCACACCCAAAACAGGTAAATCAGTTTTAGCTGCACACATACCTGGTAAGTGTGCGGCACCACCAGCGCCTGCAATAATCACCTGAATGCCACGATCACGCGCTTGTTCAGCATATTCAAATAAGCGATCTGGGGTACGGTGTGCAGAAACGACTTCCGCTTCAAATGGGACACCAAGCTGCTTCAGCATATTGGCAGTGTGTTCGAGAGTTGCCCAATCCGATTGAGAACCCATGATAATTCCAACGAGAGGAGCGTCTTGTGCAGCGGCCGCGTTCATTACAAATATTCCAGAAACGAAACTAAGGAAAGAGAAATTCAGGCGAGAAAGCCAAGCTTGAATAAGAACTCCACATTATAGACTGATTTTTCGACTTGTTAAAATTGAACACGGCGACTCAACCGACTTTTTTGATTATTTTTATCTGGTTATTTTCTAATAATTAACCACAGGCTCACACCATTGCAGCTACGCGAGCTGTTTAAGCCATGCAAAAGCACCATTTTAATATGCTCGAAACACAAAATATACGCAGCCACATAAACATAAAGCTGCCCATAAATAATCCAGTTTAAAAGGTTGCTTAAACAAAAAAATCATAAACGGGACAAACACCAATAAAGTCACAACTTCTTGGGTAATTTTCATTTGACCTACCGCCCAGCCATGCTGCGCCAGCAAACGGGTAGCAGGAATCATCAAACTGTATTCAAACAGGGCGATCACCCAACTGAATAAAATAGCCTGCCACAGCGGCGCATCATGTGGTAAAAACTTGAGATGACCATACCACGCCAAGGTCATAAAACAGTTTGCAACCACCAAAAGTAAAAATGCTGAAGACATTGTGTCGTACTATCTTAAAAATTCAGTTTTATTTTACGAGCTATTTGCCATGAAAAATGCAAGAGCAGCAATTTTTTACATCGTTTGGCGCAGATTCAGCGCTGAAAAATCCCTGAAATGAGATACAAGAATCACTATCTTTTCGCCAAAACCCTTGCTATCGTTGCTTCAAATCAAGTTAATCACGACAACAGCACAAAAATACGTGATGTGTCTATAAAAGCAGTGGAGTAAGGCGGAATGCATCTGCATATTTTGGGTATTTGTGGCACATTTATGGGCTCATTGGCACTTTTGGCCCGCGATTTAGGACATACCGTCACAGGTTCAGACCAAAACGTCTATCCACCGATGTCGACTCAACTGGAAAATGCAGGCATTACCTTAATGCAAGGTTATGACCGCAGCCATTTACAACCGCATCCAGATTTAGTGATTGTGGGCAATGCCATGAAACGTGGGATTGATGCGGTTGAATACATGCTGAATGCAGGTTTACCGTATATTTCTGGCCCGCAATTTTTGGCCGATCATGTCTTGCAAGGCAAACACGTACTGGGCGTTGCAGGCACGCACGGCAAAACCACCACCACCACCATGTTGGCGTGGGTATTGGATCAGGCAGGCTTAGAACCGGGCTTTTTAATTGGCGGCGTTCCTTTAGGCTTTAGTGAAAGTGCACGTTTGGGTGCAGGCAAGTATTTCTGTGTCGAAGCCGATGAATACGACTCTGCGTTTTTTGATAAACGCTCCAAGTTCGTACATTACCATCCTAAAACCGCCATTTTAAATAACCTTGAATTTGACCATGCCGATATTTTTGATGATTTGGCCGCAATTCAAAAACAATTCCATCATTTGGTGCGTACCATCCCAAGTGAAGGGCGCATTATTGCCCCAATTACAGAAACCCATATTGATGAAGTGTTAGAAATGGGTTGCTGGACACCTGTGCTACGTACTTCGCTCAATGCAGATCCACAAGCGGAACTGTATGCAGAACAACTTGCAGCAGATGGTTCACATTTTAAAGTTCTGAAAAATGGTGTGCTACAAGGTGAAGTGCGCTGGAATATGACAGGGCAACACAGTGTCGCCAATGCCTTGGCAACCATCGCCGCAGCAGAGCATGTTGGGGTTGCAATTGAAACCGCATGTGCAGCGCTGTCCAATTTTGGTGGGGTGAAACGCCGTATGGAGTTATTAGGCACCATACGCGGCATTGAAGTCTATGATGACTTTGCCCACCATCCAACCGCAATTGAAACCACACTGGACGGCGCACGTAAGCGTTTGGGTGAGCGTAAGCTTTGGGCGATTATTGAACCACGTTCCAACACCATGCGCATGGGCAGTCATAAAGAGGGCTTGGCAGATTCAGCACGTTTGGCGGATGCTGTGATTTGGTATCAACCTGAAGGTTTAGACTGGGATTTACAGCCTGTGGTTGCGGCTGCTCGCAATCATGCGGTGGTGGCCAATACTTTGGATGAAATTATTCAAAAAATCGTGAGCCAAGCAGGTGAGGGCGATGCAGTGGTGATTATGTCAAATGGTGGATTTGGTGGTTTACATCAAAAACTCATTCAAGCGTTGCAACACACGGCTTAAAATCGCTTAAACTGATTTAAAACTCTTTCAAAAAAAATCCCCTGTTTTTGGCAAAAAATAGGGGATTTTTATATTAATTATAAACTTATATATTATAATTATTAAAAGCAACAATACTGCTCATGAACTTGTCATCTTGACCTGTTACTTTAAAAAGATTACATCCTGCGAGCATGACGGTTGCTACAGGTTGGCTGCTGGATGTCTTTCATCATTATTACTAAGAAGGATGGTCACAATGTCAAAAACAATGAAAGCCATGGTCTACCACGGCGCCAATGATATTCGTTTTGAAGAACGCCCACGTCCAGAAATTTTACAACCAACAGATGCCGTGATTCGTCTCACCAAAACTACCATTTGCGGTACTGACTTAGGTATTTGGAAAGGTAAAAACCCAGAAATTCAAGACACTGCAGTTGCCAAGACAGGGCAATTTGATGGCCGTATTTTAGGTCACGAAGGCATCGGGATTGTTGAAGAAGTCGGTTCGGCAGTCAAAAATTTCAAAAAAGGCGACAAGGTGATTATTTCTTGTGTCAGCCGTTGTGGTACTTGTGAAAACTGTCAAAAACAACTCTATGCACACTGCCAAAATGAAGGCGGTTGGATCATGGGATATATGATTGATGGTACTCATGCTGAATATGTCCGTACTCCATTTGCAGACACTTCTTTATATTTGCTGCCTGAAGGTTTAAATGAAGAAGTTGCGGTTTTCTTGTCTGATGTATTGCCAACTTCACATGAAATTGGTGTGCAATACGGCAATGTTAAACCTGGTGATACCATTGCAATTGTGGGTACAGGTCCAATTGGCATGGGTTGTCTGCTTACCGCACAGTTCTATTCTCCTGCACAAATTATCGCAGTCGATATGGACGATAACCGCTTGGCGATGGCAAAAGAGTTGGGTGCAACCCATACCATTAACTCTGCCAAAGAAGATGCGGTACAACGTATTTTAGAGATTACAGGTGGTCGCGGGGTAGACTGTGCCATGGAAGCTGTAGGTGTCGAAGCCACTTGGGATATTTGCCAAAATGTCGTGAAAGAGGGCGGACATATTGCCAATGTGGGCGTACATGGTAAGTCGGTAAATTTTGAGTTAAACAAACTCTGGATTAAAAACCTGACCATCACTACGGGTTTGGTGAATACCAATACGACAGGTATGCTGTTAAAAACCTGCTGTTCAGGCAAATTACCTTTAGAAAAACTGGCAACGCACCATTTTAAATTCTCTGAATTTGAAAAAGCCTATGATGTGTTTAAACATGCTTCAGATGAAAATGCCATGAAAGTGATGATTAATTACGAATAATCTTGGCTTAACTATGTTACAAAAAAGCCAATCTACGCGCTGTGGATTGGCTTTTTTGGGCTTTTATAATATTTTCAAGAAAATTTTAGACTGCACGACAGACGAAGTCTGCATGCTGTTTTAATACCAACACATTAGATTATTTCAACGTAGAAAGACTTTTAAGCCACGACATCAGCATATTGTGTATCTGTTTCAAAAGCCGTCTCAATATAAGAGCACACGGGTACAATTTTTAGCTGCTTTTCACGTGCAAAGGCGACCAAAATATCTAATAGCTGACGGGCAACCCCTTGACCTCGTAATGTCAGATCGACCCAAGTGTGATCTGCTAAAATAGTGTGATCATCTTGATATTGATAAGTAATTTCAGCGATATGCCGACCATCTCGTTCAATAAAAAACTCGCCACCGCGTTGGGTTTCTTGATGTTGAATTTGCATAAGTCCACCTATCAAACTAAATCTATTTTTTCAATTTGCCACACTCTTTACGAAATATTGTGCTGAATTTGTACAAATTAAAGTGATTTACCATACAGAATAAATTGCACAACACTTAAAATTATGTAATTCTTTACGCAGATTTAGGCAGCGTCCTAATCCCAAATTATGTTGAACAAGGGGAGTAGCCTCCTCCAAGCGTTAAAATATAACTTTAACGTGTCAGCGTTTCGTCATTACACTTTGCAAAAAGTCGGACGCTGAGCATAGTGCACATACTTGTTGATACAAGTCCGCTCTATGTAGGCAAGACCTTGATCATGTTGTTACAGATGTTTGAAATCATCTGACAACAGGTCAAGGTTTTTTTGTGGCCAGTTGTTGGATGTGGAGATTGTATGGAATCCATCGGCAATTTATGGCTATATCTGGTCTTTTTTGCAATTGTTGCAGTCATGCTCGCCATTGACTTCTTAGGCTTTAAACAAAAAGCAGGCGAATCGGTCAAAGTCAAAACCGCTGCGTATTGGAGTATCGCCTGGGTCAGTGTGGCAGCTTTATTTGGTGGCGGTTTATGGCTGTATCTTAAACACAGCGTTGGGCTAGAAGTCGCCAACACCAAAGTCATGGAATACTTTGCGGGTTATTTGCTGGAAAAATCACTGGCGATTGATAATGTATTCGTTTGGTTGATGATCTTCGCCGCATTCGCCATCCCACCGGGCTTACAGCGTAAAATTTTACTCTACGGCGTACTGGGCGCAATTATTCTCAGAACCATTTTTATTTTTATTGGAGCTTGGTTTGTACAAGAATTCTCCTGGATTTTGTATATTTTTGGCGCATTTTTGGTCTACACAGGCTTTAAATTCTTAAAAGGTCCAGAGCAAGAAGCCAGCAATATTGAAGATATGGCGTTGTTGAAATGGCTACGCAAACACATGCGTATTACCCCAACACTGGAAAAAGATCAGTTTTTTGTGCGCCAAAATGGTGTACTTTGGGCAACGCCATTATTTTTAGTTTTAATTTTGGTCGAAGCATCTGACGTTATTTTTGCCGTGGATTCTATCCCTGCAATTTTTGCCGTGACCACCGATCCCTTTATTGTACTCACCGCAAATCTTATGGCTATTTTGGGCTTACGTGCCATGTTTTTCTTGCTCTCAGGCGCAGCCACTAAAATGCATTATTTGCCGTATGGGCTGGGTTTAATTCTGCTATTTATTGGCTTTAAAATGCTGATGTTAGATGTATTCCACATGCCTATCTGGATTTCACTCGGCTTTATTGTACTCGTACTGACAATCACTGCGTGGTTATCAATTCGACATAGTCGAAAACACCATGAAACCACATTATAAAATTTAACAGTCCTCATCATCGTTGCAAGCCTTCTTTCGAGAGGGCTTTTTTATATCAATTGAGCTAAGTTTTAATTTACCGTACGATAAATTTTATCATACTGCTACAAGCCACATTTAAGGTACAATCTCTTGAAAAAATGAAAAATGTAGGTTGTTTTATGCCATCTCCTGTACAACGCACCGCAATTCGTGGTCGCTTTCTTGATTTCAAAAACTGTACCAGCCAAGCCGATCAAATTTCAGAACAAGTCCGTTATGTAGACGATGGCTTGTTAATTTGCGAACAAGGCAAAATTCAGTGGTTTGGTTCATGGCAAGAAGGGCAGGCACAGCTAAACGCCAACACTGAGTTCCAACATTATCCTGACCATCTCATTGTGCCTGGCTTCATCGACACCCATATTCATTTTCCACAGACTGAAATGATTGGCGCGTATGGTGAACAATTACTGGAATGGCTGAATACTTATACTTTTCCGACTGAACTGCAATTTGCAGATAAAGCCTATGCTGATCAGATTGCACAATTTTTTGTGCAGGAATTACTGAAAAATGGCACCACCACAGCTTTGGTGTTTTGTACGGTACATCCTGAATCGGTAGATGCGTTGTTTGAAGCGGCAGCACAACATCAAATGCGTTTAATTGCAGGTAAAGTGCTGATGGATCGGCATGCACCTGAAGCATTGTGTGACAGTGCAGACTCAGGCTATACAGACTCTAAAGCGTTGATTGAAAAATGGCATGGAAAAGGACGTAATCTCTACGCGATTACGCCACGTTTTGCACCGACTTCTAGCCCTGAGCAACTGGCGCGGGCAGGGCAACTCAAAGCCGAATATCCCGATGTTTATGTACATACCCATTTAAGTGAAAATCACAATGAAATTGCGTGGGTGAAACAATTATTTCCAGAGCAAAATGGATATTTAGATGTTTATCATCACTATGGTTTAACAGGTTCACGTTCGGTTTTTGCGCATTGTGTGCATTTAGAAGAACATGAATGGCAATGTCTGCATCATACCGATTCTGCAATTGCCTTTTGTCCAAGCTCCAATTTATTTTTGGGCAGCGGTTTATTTCCGCTGCATAAAACTTGGGAGCGACAGGTGAAGGTCGGTTTAGGTACAGATATTGGCGCAGGCACCACGTTTAATGTACTGCATATCCTCAATGAAGCCTATAAAGTACAACAACTGCAAGGGGCAAAACTCTCTGCTTTTGAAGCGTTGTATCACGCCACATTAGGTGCTGCCAAAGCTTTGGACTTAGACGATAAGCTGGGGAATTTTAAGGTAGGCAAAGAAGCCGATTTTGTGGTGCTGGATTTAAATGCCACCGCTTTACAACGCTTACGACAACAACGTTCCAAACATCTTGAAGATGCATTATTTGCCCTCATTACTTTAGCAGATGACCGTAATATTCATGCGACCTATATTTATGGACAACGTGCCTACTACCAACCCGATCAAAACTCAGCAGCAGGTGGCTAAACCTACGCAACCCTCGTATATAAAACCCATCGGATGGGCAATGCTGATACTCGGTTGTGCCTTGTTGTTACGCACAGATTCTCACCCAGCACAAAAATGATGCTATTTTAACCATGCAAGCACGTGCAACATCGCGCAAGATATATTAAAATTAGCGCATATTTTGGGGTGTTGCAGGTCAACACCTTTTTTATTTTTGCTTTTTAGGTATCTACCCATGACAGTTGAAATGCAGGTTTTGATTTCTGCAGAAGAAATCCAAACAAAAGTTCAGGAACTTGGTCAAAAAATTAATGCTCATTATGCCAATAGCGACAAAGAGTTGGTTTTAATTGGCTTATTACGTGGTTCTGTATTGTTCATGGCAGATTTATGCCGCACCATTCAAAAGCCGCATGAACTGGATTTTATGACTGTATCCAGCTACGGCGGGGGCACGGTGTCATCGCGTGATGTGAAAATTTTAAAAGATTTAGATGGTGAAATTCGCGGTAAAGATGTTTTGGTAGTTGAAGATATTATCGACTCGGGCAACACCCTAAATAAAGTGATGGAAATTTTGCAAACCCGCGAGCCAAATTCAATTGAGCTATGTACCTTAATTAGCAAGCCATCACGCCGTGAAATTGAACTTGAAGTTAAATTCATGGGCTTTGAAATTGAAGATAAGTTTATTGTCGGTTATGGCTTAGATTACGACCAGAAATATCGTCATATTCCGTTTATTGGCGAAATTGGCTTATAAAACAAACACGCCTCGCTTAAAAAAAGTGATCGTTTCAGATCACTTTTTTTATGGCTAAAATTTGCATTTCATCTATCTAACAGGACAAAAACACAACATGCTGTAGCATTATTCGACTATTTTCCTTGGGATTTTTCAGCAAAAATAAGTCTGAAACATGATGTAAAACATAAACAAAGATAACAAGGAGCTGCTCATGTGGTCATTAATTGTCGCAATTGTGGTGGGTTTTATTGCAGGTTTAATCGCCCGTGCGATTCATCCTGGAGATGACAAAGCAGGGTTTATTGTCACAACCTTACTCGGGATTGCAGGGTCTTTATTGGCAACCTATGCAGGGCGTATGATGGGATTGTACGGTGATGGTTCTGCCGCAGGTTTTATTGCTTCCATCATTGGTGCGCTGATTATTCTGTTTATTTATAATACTATTAAGAAAAAATCACGCGCTTAAATACTGTTTAACGACTGTGATTTTTCAGTCAAACATCGTCTATCCTCATAAAAAAACTGCCTAAAAATTAAGGCGGTTTTTTATATCTACTTCGCAATCACAAATTTCAGGTTTGCTCTGATACACACTTCACAATTGTAGTTGCTAATATCAGATAAAAAATAGCTAGTCTTAAGGACCGAATTCTTTAAAGATCTGTTCAATTTGTGCCGCAGGATATGCTCCCATAACTTTAAAGCCATTCGAGAAAATAATTGCTGGCGTACCATTTATACCTAAACGATGCGCTAAAGCCATGTTGCGTTCCACAGGGTTAGCACAACTGCTTTGACTTGTAGGCAATTGTGCTTTTGTGATCAGATTTTCCCAAGCAAGGGCAGGGTTTTTCTCACAATACACCTGTTTAGACGGCGCAACAGATTGCGCTTTTAACGGCAAAATAAAAGTATAAATCGTAATGTTATTCAGCTTTTTCAGTTCAGCCTCAAGCTGTTTACAATATGGGCAATTTGGGTCAGAAAAGATCGCAATCTGACGTTTCCCCGTACCTCGCACACTTTTGATTGCATCTTGTAACGGTAACTTTTTCCAATCGACACTATTTTGTTGGATCAATAAATCTTTGGTCAAGTTATGCTGATCCTTTAAACGAATCATTGAACCCGCCAAAATATGTTGAGCATCTTCATTCAAATACACCACTTGACCATCCATAGAGGCACTGTAAATACCTTTCATTTCTGTGGCTTGAATATTGTCTAATTTCAGTTGCGGATGCTGTTGTTTGACATTTTTGCTAACCGTTGCAACATCGGCCATGCTCACGGCGCTGCATAATCCCATTAAGGCAGCTAAACTCAATTGTTTAATCATGTGTTTCATCTAAATAAATTAAATTTAGCCTGATTCTAAGCTGAAAGCTGCACAGAATTCAGTATTTTTAAGCCAGAATTACGCAATTGCTACAACTCGTTTTTGCTATGCAACGCTTTAGGTTTCACGTGGAACGTTCAAACCCGATGGCGGATTGATTTCTACAGAAATATGCACAATTTCTTCATGAATGGCGAGGGCAGTGCGGACTTGATCTGCGTCTAAATCGTGTGCGGTTTCCAATGCTAAAATACAGGAAAATTTACCCTGTCCGACTTTCCAAACGTGTAAATCAGTGATCACCACACTGACTGGTAACTCTGCGATCACTTCACGAATTTCTTCCACCACAGGATGATCCATTTCTGCATCCAGCAATGTTTTCCCTGTTTCCTGCATCAAACCTATCGCCCAACGCGCCACTAAAATTGAACCAACAATACCTAACAGTGCATCTAGAAAATCCCAGCCCCAATATTTACCCGCAATTAAAGCAATAATCGCAAAAATTGAAGTCACCGCATCTGCCACCACATGCATAAAGGCGGCTTTTTGATTCAGGTCATGGCTGTCATGCGTATGCTCATGATGGTGATGGTGATGGTGATGGTGATGGTGATGGTGATGGTGATGGTGATGGTGATCATCTTCATGTAATAACCATGCACAAATCAAATTGACCAATAACCCTAAAATTGCAATTGGGATGGCTTGGTTATACTGAATATCGACAGGAAAAAATAAACGCTCGATAGAGTGAATTGCCATAAATGCAGCCACCACCAACAATAAAATGGCGCTGCTATAGCCAGCTAAAATTTCAATTTTCCATGTACCAAAACTAAACCGTGTATCTGCTGCATAATGACGTGCTGCCCGATAGGCAAAATAAGCCAAGCCTAGCGCCAGCATGTGTGAGCTCATGTGCCAGCCATCCGCTAGCAAAGCCATGGAATGAAAAATCCAACCACCCAAGATTTCCAAGAACATCATGACAGCCGTCAGCAAAGCCGCATATAATATTTTTTTCTGCGCCAGCGGATTGCCTTGATCGAATTGATGTGGATGGATACGATGAGAGTGTTGCTGACGCATAATGGGAAATCATTGTTAAATATACTCCCATAGAGTATATAAAAATTGAGGTGATGTGTTGGGTCATTTACATACAGATAAGAAAATTTTAAATCGCGTCAAACGCCTACAAGGACAAATTGGGGCAGTAGAACAAGCACTTCACAATCCTGATCATGGCTGTATTGAAGTTTTACAACAAGTCGCAGCCATTAAAGGTGCGGTCAATGGTTTGATGAATGAGTTAATCGAATCGCATTTACGCCATCATGTGATTGGTGATCAATGCGCGATTGATGAACATGAACTGGAAGAGTTTATGAAATTGCTGAAACGCTATGCTTAAACACAAATAGGCTTGACCAGATTCAAGGCTTGTCTTTACACTGAGTGATATTTCTCACTATATGAGACTAAACTCAACAGTTTAGCCATCAATCGAGTTTTTTATGACTCAATCTCAATCTTGGCATCCTTTTGTGATGATCAGCCTCGCCCTGATTATTGGCACCATGGGCACGGCACTTGCAAGCCCACTGTATCCAATTTATCAGGAACTGTGGCAGCTTTTACCTAGCCATATCACCTTTATTTTTGTGGCGTATATGCTCGGTTGTTTGGCTACCTTGCTCTTTTTAGGACGTACCAGCAACAGTATTGGCTTCTTAAAAACCCTAGAATTGGGTTTAGTCATCATCACCCTCGGACTGATTCTGTCGATGTTTGCCACCAATGCACTTTGGCTTGCTTTGGGGCGTTTTGTGATTGGGATTGCTTCAGGTCTTATGACCACATCGGCGTTAATTGGCTTAATGTGGAGTATCCCCGAATCACATAAAGCACATGCGCCACAGCTCAGTTCAGTCATTACCGCAGTCGGGTTTGGCTTAGGCCCTTTGCTTGGTGGCGGTGTGGCACAATTTTCAGCAGCACCTTTGTTTAGCCCATATATTCCAGTCATTTTGGGTGCTGTCCTGTGTTTTATTGGATTGTTACGTTTAGCGCCACCTGAATTTACACCACAAGCCTTCTCGATTGCCCCAAAATTAGAACGCCCAGAACCACGCTTTCATGCAGAATTTTATATTACAGGTTTAACTGCATTCTGTGCCTTTGCTGCCTTTAGTTTATTTGCTTCGCTCTCTCCCTCTTTTGTGCAAGTGATTATTCCGTGGCACGGGCCTTTGGTCAGTGGTTTGGCTATCACCTGTATTTTGCTGATTTCAGCGCTGGTGCAGTATTTTTCCAAAGCCATTCCTGCACAAAAATGTCTAAATTATGGGCTGTATTTGCTGTTATTGAGTTTATTGGTACTCGGTTTATGCATGTATTTACACTGGAGTTTTCTATTTTTTGTGAGTGATGTGCTGCTTGGCATAGGACATGGATTGGCATTGATTGGCGCTTTTGGCTTAATTCATGCCATGACCAATCTACAGAATCGCGCTGCAGTGATGTCGACCTATTTATTTGTGGGCTATTTAGGCACAATTCTGCCAATTATTGCAGTCGGTTATTTGGCCGATCATTTCGGTTTAACCACCGCCGTACTTAGCTTTTGTGCAGCCATCTGCTTACTGTGTGGCTACATCATTATTTGGTATCGCCAATTGCAGAACAAACCTGTTTTAGGATGAAGTTTCATCTAAACGACAAACTAAAATCAGGACAAGGTTTGGATCAGCTGAGTTTATTCAAATATTCAAACTTTGTAGATGACTAGGACTATGTCTTCTGTTTGATCTCAAACTCAGCAGCCATTATTTTTCATTGATGGTTTGATGCTCTAATTCTTTAGTTAGGAAGTAATTTAAAAAGGTTCGAATCACTGCAATGATCGCCAGTTTAATTAGGCTATCTAAATCTGGATCTACTGTGGTGGCTAAAATATCTGCAGCCAACTGAAATTCAAGTGCCGTCGCGAGCCAATCCCCAAAACAATAACGTGCAGTACGCCCCGATTTTAACTGAACCAGCACCAATAAAGTTTTAACCAGACCAATCACCACGCAAATCACAGAAATGGCTTCGAGTGACAATTGCAAAAAATGAACCGAAGAAATGAGTATTTCACGTAAAAAAGCCAGTTCAAACATCCAAAAAACCTCCATCAGAGATTTCATCTCGTGCATTTAGGATTGAATTGAGCGCCAATCTTTGATTATTTTCTCATCATAGCTTTAAATGCTGCGGTTTAAAAAAACTTGCGTGATTATTGATGGGTTTTCATAAAGGTAAATTGAAATGTTTAAACATGACATGGGTTAAATCGGGTTTGTAACAAAAGAGACACTAAACATTATCAAATAGGCTGATTTTTATCAGCTGACCAACCTAAAATAGGATAATAAAAAAGCACTAAGCCACTAAAACTTAATGCTATTTTCATATCAAATCAGAAAGTAATCGCTAAAAATCATTTCCCAATACAAAACGATCCAAAAATCTTGCCCAACAAATCATCTGCAGAAAAATCACCAGTGATCTCACCCAAAGCATTCTGTGCAAGACGTAACGACTCGGCTACTAATTCCCCCGCATGATAGACCACCAACTGCTCACGTGCTTCAGCCAAATACTGCTGCGTGCGCTTCATTGCGTCTAAATGACGGGTACGTGCAATAAAGGTATCTTCTTCAGGCTGAAAGCCTGCATGCGCTGTAATCGCCTCTATGAGCGATTGAACACCTGTTTCTTGTTTGGCCGACACAGTAATATGTCTAAACCCTTTAAAATCTGAAATTGTAGCTTGTACACCAGTTAAATCACATTTATTGCCAATCAACATCAAACGCTTCGGTTCAATATGTTCCGCAAAATAATGCTGTGCCAATTGCAACGGATCTTCGTTTTGGCTCAAGTCATAGACCAATAACAATAAATCTGCCTGTTCAATTTCTTTAATCGCACGGCGAATCCCTTCCTGTTCCACAATATCCCCTGTTTCACGCAAGCCTGCAGTATCAGTCAGGGTAATTGGTAAGCCATTCAGGGTAATTTTTTCATGCAATACGTCACGAGTAGTCCCTGCAATATCGGTCACAATCGCACGTTCAATACCCGCCAAGGCATTGAGTAAGGAAGATTTACCTGCATTCGGTTTGCCCGCAATCACCACCTGCAGACCTTCACGCAACAATTGTCCCTGACGCGCAGATTGTTGCACAGCAGTCACTGAAGTAGCCACTTCATCTAGCAAATTAAGGATTTTCCCATCGGCCAAAAAGTCAATTTCTTCTTCAGGAAAATCAATAGCAGCTTCAACATGCAAACGTAAATGAATTAACTGTTCCAGCACGGTATTCACTTTGGTGGAAAAAGCCCCTTGCAGGGAACGTACAGCAGAACGCGCAGCGGCTTGTGAAGTGGCATCAATTAAATCAGCAATGGCTTCGGCCTGTACCAAATCTAGCTTGCCATTTTCAAAGGCGCGCATCGAAAATTCACCCGCTTTGGCAGCCGTTGCACCGAGTTCCAGTAAACGTGCCAACAGCACATTTTGAATCACTGGGCCACCATGCCCTTGTAGTTCCACCACATCTTCGCCAGTAAATGAATGAGGATTGGGGAAACAAATCACCAAACCTTCATCCATGACTTCATTGGCTGCATCGTAAAACTGGCGAAAACCTGCATAACGCGCTTTGGGTAAGTCTTTTTGGGTCAATGCTGCGGCAATCGCATAGGCTTTTGGTCCCGACAGGCGAATCACCCCCACACCACCACGGCCAGGTGGAGTCGCGATTGCGGCAATGGTGCTGCGGTTATACATAAAATTCACCTAAAACTTTCAAAATATATGCAAAGAAAAATCCGCCTAAGATTACCATCTTAAGCGGATTTATTCAGCAGCTCAGCCATACTTAATTGACTGGAGTTGCCTCTTCTCGTTTAGCGCGGTCTTTTTCAACACTTTTGTTGATCAAGCTTTGCTGCAAAATCGTAATCAAGTTGTTGACAATCCAGTACAGAACTAGACCTGCAGGGAAGAACAATAAGAATACGGTAAATACCACAGGCATAATGCGGAAGATTTTTGCCTGCATTGGATCTGTTGGCTGTGGGTTCAACATTTGTTGAACATACATGGTCACACCCATCAACAATGGCAAGATAAACCAAGGGTCCATTGCCGATAAGTCTTGAATCCAACCTAACCACGGTGCATGGCGTAACTCTACCGATTCCATCAATACCCAGTACAAGGCAAGGAAAATTGGCATTTGTAGTAACAATGGCAAACAACCTGACAGTGGATTCACTTGTTCACGTTTATAAAGTGCCATCATTTCTTGCGAGAAACGCATACGGTCTTCGCCAAATTCTTCTTTCATGCGCTGCATTTCTGGTGCAATCACACGCATTTTCGCCATAGAACGATAGCTCTTAGACGATAACGGCCAAAGAATCAGTTTGACAAGAACGGTTAATAAGATGATTGACCAACCCCAGTTGCCCACTAAACCATGGAAGAATTGCAAACCAATAAACAATAATTTTGCAATTGGCCATAACCAGCCATAATCCACAGTTTGGTTCAAACCTGTCGCCAAATCTTTCAATTCAGACTGAATTTTTGGACCAGAGTAGAAGGTCGCATCAACTTCTGCCACCGTACCTGCAGGGACATTAATGGTTGGCGAGGTAAAACCAATGATGTTCATTTCATCGCTAGATTTACGTGATTCCAACTTCGCTGCATACGGTTGACCATCGGCCTGTGTCAATTTTAACTGCCCCGGAACCCATGCACTCACGAAATAGTGCTGAACCACGGCCACCCAACCACCTGTTGCATCGACATTCAATTTTTCGTCATTAAAATTGTCAAATTTCAACTTGTTGTAGTGTTCTTCAGGTGTTCCCCATGCGCCGCCAAGGAAAGTACCCAAGGTAAAAATACCTTGATCTGACTTGCCTGGATCATCTGAATTATCACGTTTCAACTGACCAAACATCTGACCTTGCCAGTTTTGGCTGCTGCGGTTAATCACTTTGTGATTCACCAGCACAGGATATTCACCTTCAGTAAAACTAAAGGTTTTAATGATTTCTACACCATCGGCAGTTTTATATACCATTGGGACAGTTAAAGTTTTAACTGTTTCACCCGCTTTATTTTTGCTTTCTTTGGCATCGGCTAAGCTATAAGTCGATTTTTCAATTTCATAGCTTGGGCGGCCATTACGGCTACTGTCTGGACCATTCAGCCCGATTAACCCAGATTGCGCGACATAGGTGCGCTTAGCATCGCTTTCCAGCATGACGAAAGGATCGTCACTGTCTTTATTTTTGTCATGATTGAGTAATTCAACACGAACAATATCACCACCTTTCGGATTGATCCAAAGATGATAAAGGTCAGTTTGTACTGAAATAAGCTGCTGACTTACAGGTGCTGTGGCATCGGTTGTTTGCTGTGCAGGAATATTTGCTTGCGGTACATCAGAAGCTGCTGTAGCCGTTTGGGCATTCGGCAAATCTGCAGACACTTCATGTGAAACAACGGCAGTTTTTTGCTGCGGTGCTGTTTCAGCATTTCCATAATCTTTTTGCCACGCCAAAATGAGCAAATATGCGACGACAAACATGGCCCCGAGAATTGCAAACCTGGCCCATTGTTGCATATCTATTACCCCAAGTGGTTAGAGTGATTTTGGTTCAATAAACGATCACGAAAGGGTACAGTAATGTGATGCGTTTGAGAATCTATTTGCTGAAATGAAATAAAACGAATGACTTTTGGCGGCACCGGATCATAGCCCGAACCACCCCACGGATGACAACGACAAATACGTTTTGTAGCCAGCCACACACCACGTACAGCACCATGCGTATGGACTGCTTCCAAAGAATATTGAGAACATGTTGGAATATAGCGACAGCGTGGTCCCAATAAAGGACTAATCGCGATCTGATAGAAACGTATCAACCAATGCAGTAAAAGTACCATTGGCCATCTCTACTTTTGTGGGGAGGGAGCTATTTTTGAATGCTTTTTGGCGAGACGTTGTAACTTCTGCCAAGCAAATTGTAATTGCTGATGCAATTCCGCATTAGATACCGTATCTACCCCAACTTTGGGCATTACCACAATATCTAAGTCATTTAATTGCTGTTGGTGTAAGCGAAAACTTTCGCGAGCAAGTCGTTTTACTCGATTTCGTTCGTGTGCACGACGCACTTTCTTTTTTGCAACGACAAGACCCAAACGGCTATTCGGCAGTTCGGAATGTTTTGCAAGAAATAAGAAATGGGGTTGATGCACTTTAAAAAGCGCACCATCAAACACACCTTTATAATCGGCAGCACAGCGTAATCTCAACTCTGTGCTGAAGCCATAAAGTGTTGTCATAACACCCAAGAGTCGGTTCAGCGTGACTGTATTAAACAGTTAAGCTGTGACGACCTTTTGCACGACGGCGAGCCAATACTTGACGACCAGCTTTAGTAGCCATACGAGCACGGAAACCATGAACGCGCTTACGCTTTAATTCAGATGGTTGAAATGTACGTTTCATATCGAAACTCCAAAAATGATCTTTCTATAAAGGTCCGCGATTTTAGTGCTCATTGCTTGAGCTGTCAATGAAAAACACGGTTTCTTGCAAAATAAGCCTAAATTTTTCTTTTTAACAAGTTTTCGCTCAATTGACTGGTTGATCATACAAATTAAAGTATACACAAGATAAGTAATTGTTTATGCTTGACTAATAAGTTATTAACAGTATTATTCACACAATTATCCACAAGCTTATTCTGTTTAATTTTAAAACTTTCGGTTTTGAATTTAAATTTAAACTCAGATTGAATTATCCACAGTTGCAACGTTTCTTATAAATAAATTCAAATTTATAAATTTAAATTTATTACTATTAGGGACGCATTTTTCTGTTGAAAACCCACTTTTTCTTTTATAAAACAAAATTTTGAATTGTGGATATCTGTGTTTCTATAATTTTAATATTATGTGGATAACTTTGTGCTATATTTTATCCACACCTTGCGGATAAACTTATCCACACCACGTTTCAAATTTAAATTCAGGTTTAATGATTCCTTTTTTGAGCAATTTTGCTGATTTTGTCATGACAGATGTGGATAACTTGGTTAGAATGGCGACCCGCTCAGGCGGTCGAGAGAAGTTTTAAATTTAAAAATGGATTAGATAGGGGTTTCACATGCTTTGGAAGGACTGCTTAAATCGCTTGCGACAAGAGCTCTCTGGAAATGTCTTTACAATGTGGATTCGCCCATTGGTGGCAGAAGAAGTTGAAGATACATTAAAACTTTATGCGCCTAATCCTTATTGGACGCGTTACATTCAAGAACATCATCTGGAATTGATTACTATTTTGGCAGAGCAGTTGTCTGAGGGACGCGTGCGTAAGGTCGAAATTTTAGTCGATTCGCGTCCAGGTGCAATTTTATCGGCCAGTGAACAACCTGCTACCACTACTGCTGCGCTGGAATCTAGCCCTGCGCCTGTGGCCAAGCCTAAACGTGAAAAAGAAGAAAGTTCTGCAAAAAGCCGTAAACGCCAACTCAATCCGTTATTTACCTTTTCCTTATTTGTGGAAGGTCGTTCTAACCAAATGGCTGCGGAAACCTGTCGCAAGGTATTGACCCAATTGGGGGCTTCACAGCACAACCCATTATTTTTGTATGGCCCAACAGGTTTGGGTAAAACTCACTTGATGCAAGCGGTGGGCAATGCTTTGTTGCAAGCCAAACCGAATGCACGGGTGATGTACATGACTGCAGAAAGTTTTGTGCAGGATTTTGTCAGCTCTTTGCAGCAGGGCAAGGTTGAAGAATTTAAGAAAAACTGCCGCTCTTTAGATTTGTTATTGGTGGATGACATTCACTTATTGGCAGGTAAAGAAGCCAGTTTGGTGGAGTTTTTCTATACCTTTAACGCTTTATTGGATGAATCTAAACAGATTATTTTGACTTCAGACCGTTATCCAAAAGAATTAACCGAATTGGATGCACGTTTGGTGTCACGTTTTTCTTGGGGCTTATCAGTCGGGGTAGAACCGCCAGATATTGAAACCCGAATTGAAATTTTATTAAAGAAAGCTGAAAGCAGCGCCGTAGATTTACCACGTAACTGTGCTTTATTTATTGCCCAGCAAGTGGTGGCTAATGTGCGTGAACTTGAAGGTGCACTCAATAAAGTGGTGGCAATTTCCCGTTTTAAAGGCACCCCAATCGATCTAGATGTGGTACGTGAATCTTTAAAAGATGTCTTGGCAATTCGCGCACGTACCATCAGTACCGAAAATATTCAGCGAGTCGTGAGTGAATATTTCCGTATTCCGCTCAAAGAATTGGTGGGGCCAAAACGTACCCGTATTTATGCGCGTCCACGTCAGTTGGCAATGGGCTTGGCACGTGAGCTGACAGGCGACAGTTTCCCTGAAATTGGTATGGCATTTGGTGGCCGTGATCACAGTACCGTGATGCATGCCTGCGAAAAAGTACAAAGCCTGCGCGAAGAAGATCCGATCTTTAACGAAGACTATAAAAACCTGCAACGATTGTTGCAAAGTTGACCGAATTTGCTCAAATTCTGTTCTTGCCATGCGGCAGCTTTTGCCGCATAGTACACTGCTAAAAAACATATTTTATACTCCAATCTTCAGTTGTTAGAGGAATGTACCGTGCGTTTAAAAATCGCGAAAGAAAGCTTACTGAATGTTCTGTCACATGTCGTAGGAGCGGTTGAACGTCGCCATACCTTAAATATTTTATCCAATGTCAAAGTTCAAGTGACTGAGCAAGCTTTAACCATTACTGGTTCGGACTTGGAAGTGGAATTGGTTGCCAGTACGAATCTGACTGAAGGGGCATGTTTACAGGCAGGGGAAACTACAGTGCCTGCACGTAAACTGATGGATATTTGTAAATCTTTACCAAGCGCAGCTTTGATTGATTTGCAAATCACTGAAGATCAGCGCTGTATTTTAAAATCGGGCAATAGCCGCTTTGTATTAGGTACTTTGCCTGCGGAAGATTATCCATTATTGGCTACAGAAAATGCTCAAGGTACGCAAGTGACGGTTACTGAGCGTGAGCTGAAGCGTTTGTTTGAAAAAACTGCGTTTGCGATGGCAGTGCAGGATGTACGCTTTTATTTAACGGGTACTTTGTTAGAAATTGATGAAAACCAATTACGTGCTGTGACCACAGATGGTCACCGTTTGGCCTTGTGTGAAACAGCGGCATCTTCGACAGCTACTCAATTAATTCAAGCCATTGTGCCGCGTAAAGCTGTGGCTGAATTGCAGCGTTTGCTGAGCATTGAAGATGAACAACTGGCACTTTTAATTGGGCGTGAATTGCTGAATGTGACCATTCGCACCCCAAGCCGTGACAAAGAACAAGCAGAAATTACCGTGCGTTTTACCACTAAATTAATTGATGGTAAGTTCCCAGATTATCGCCGTGTGATTCCACGTGGTGGTGATAAAAACGTGCTGATCGCGCATGATGTATTTAAACAATCTTTACAGCGTGTGGCGATTTTAAGTAATGAAAAATTGCGTGGCGTATTCCTGAATTTTAGTGCGGACACCTTGCAATTACGTGCCAATAACCCAGAACAAGATGAAGCAATTGAAGATTTAGCGATTCAATATGCCGATTCGCCGTTAGAAATGTCATTTAACGCACAGTATTTATTGGACGTATTAGGGGCATTGGATGGCGATGATGTATCGATGACCATGACCGAAGCCAATCAATCGGTATTGGTACAAGATCCAGCACATCAAGATCAAACCTATGTTGTGATGCCAATGCGTGTTTAAGTGAGCGGTTTATTTCAAGATTAAATCTAGCTGAATCATGCATATTACGCGTTTACATATCGAGCGTGTTCGGAACTTAAAAGCGGTTGCACTTCATGAGTTGCAGCCGTTTAACGTCTTTTATGGGCAAAATGGTTCGGGTAAAACCTCGATTTTAGAAGCGATTCATTTATTGGCGACAGGGCGTTCTTTTCGCACCCATATTCCTAAAAATTACATTCAGAACAGTAGCCAAGATGCGATTGTATTTGCTCAGTCATTGACTGAAAAAATTGGCATGCAAAAAATGGCATCGGGTGAGCAATTGATTAAGGTCAATGGCGACCCTGTTGCGACCCAAGGGCAATTGGCTAAAATTCTGCCTTTACAACATATTGATCCACTCAGTACCGATATTATTGACCATGGTGCAAAACCACGACGGCAACTGTTGGACTGGTTGATGTTCCACGTGGAACCAGAGTTTTATCACGCTTGGCAATATTATTCACGTGCCTTAAAACAACGTAATAGTTTGCTTAAATCACAGCGACATTTAAGTCTGTCGGACTTGGAACCGTGGAACAAAATGCTCAGTGATTATGGTGAGATTTTGCATCGGCAGCGTTTGGGAACGGTGGAACAATGGCAGCAATTTTTTGCACAAGATTTACAGTATTTATTGCCTGATTTACACATTAGTCTGGAATACAGCGCAGGCTTTCATACCGAAACAGGCTTGTTGAATGATCTGTGCAATTATCATCAAAAAGATGTGGAACGTCGCTATACCGAATATGGGCCACACCGCGCCGATTTACGCTTAAAAACCCCAATGGGTGATGCCGATGTGGTGCTGTCACGTGGGCAGAAAAAGCTATTGATTATGGCATTAAAACTGTCACAGATTGCAATGCTGCATGCGTCTAATAAGGAAACTGTGGTATTATTAGATGATCTGACAGCAGAATTAGATTTAAGCGCACAACAACGTTTAATTGAACGATTAAGCCAATTGGGTAGTCAAGTTTTTATTACCACTTTAGATCATCAATCCGTGCAACAACACTTACAAGCGTTGTCGATTCCTTATCGCTTATTTCAGGTCGATCACGGAACGGTGCAGGCTGTTGAGCAATAATTTTTTTATCTTTGGATAGACCTATTTTTCACTAGGGAGAAACCATGAGTTCAGAAGATCAATCTGTCTCTACTACAGAACAAACCAATGAAAAGGCTTATGATTCCTCTAGTATCAAAGTATTGCGTGGCCTAGATGCTGTTCGTAAACGCCCAGGCATGTATATCGGTGATACAGATGATGGTACAGGTTTGCATCACATGGTGTTCGAGGTAGTCGATAACGCTATTGATGAAGCTTTGGCGGGTCATTGTGATGAAATTTTGGTGACTATCCATGAAGATGAATCTGTCAGCGTATCTGACAATGGTCGTGGTATCCCAACCGATATTCACCCTGAAGAAGGTGTCTCTGCAGCAGAGGTCATTCTGACCATTCTGCACGCAGGTGGTAAGTTTGATGACAACAGTTATAAAGTGTCGGGCGGTTTGCACGGCGTTGGTGTGTCGGTGGTCAATGCTTTATCGAGTAAACTTGAATTAACGATTAAACGCGCGGGTCAAATTCACCAACAGGAATACCGCCATGGTGATCCACAATATCCTTTAAAAGTAGTGGGCGACACTGAGCAATCAGGTACGACTGTGCGTTTTTGGCCAAGTGCTGAAACCTTTAGCCAAACCATTTTTAATGTGGATATTTTGGCACGCCGATTGCGTGAATTGTCTTTCTTAAACGCGGGCGTGCGTATTGTATTGCGTGATGAACGTGTCAATTTAGAACATATTTTTGACTATGAAGGTGGTTTGTCTGAATTTGTGAAATATATCAATGCAGGCAAAACCCATCTGAATGAAATTTTCCATTTCACGACACAGGCTGAAAACGGAATTACCGTAGAAGTTGCTTTGCAGTGGAATGATTCCTATCAGGAAAACGTACGTTGCTTTACCAATAACATTCCACAAAAAGACGGTGGAACGCACTTGGCAGGCTTCCGTGCTGCGCTAACCCGTGGGTTAAACAACTACATGGAAAGCGAAAATATCCTGAAAAAAGAAAAAGTCGTGGTGTCGGGTGATGATGCGCGTGAAGGTTTAACCGCGATTGTGTCGGTCAAAGTGCCAGATCCAAAATTCTCATCACAGACCAAAGAAAAATTGGTATCGAGTGAAGTGAAACCTGCTGTTGAGCAGGCCATGAATAAATCTTTCTCTGAATATTTATTGGAAAATCCACAAGCGGCAAAATCCATTGCGGGTAAAATTATTGATGCAGCGCGTGCCCGTGATGCGGCGCGTAAAGCCCGTGAAATGACGCGCCGCAAGAGTGCTTTGGATATTGCAGGTTTGCCTGGTAAATTGGCTGACTGTCAGGAAAAAGACCCTGCATTATCTGAATTATATCTAGTCGAGGGTGACTCTGCAGGTGGTTCGGCTAAACAAGGTCGTAACCGTAAAATGCAGGCAATTTTGCCACTGAAAGGTAAAATCCTGAACGTGGAACGTGCCCGTTTTGACAAGATGATTTCATCGGCAGAAGTAGGTACTTTAATTACCGCTTTGGGCTGTGGTATTGGTCGTGAAGAATATAACCCAGACAAACTGCGTTATCACAAAATCATCATCATGACCGATGCTGACGTAGATGGTTCACACATTCGTACCTTGCTATTGACCTTCTTCTTCCGTCAAATGCCAGAATTGGTTGAGCGTGGTCATATTTATATCGCACAGCCACCATTGTATAAGCTGAAAAAAGGCAAGCAGGAACAATACATCAAAGATAACGATGCTTTAGAAACCTATTTAATTTCTAATGCGATTGATGAATTGGAGCTGCATGTGAGTGCTGATGCACCTGCAATTCGTGGTGAGGCTTTAGCCAAAGTCATTGCTGATTATCAAACTTCACAAAAGAGTTTGAGCCGTTTAACGCTGCGTTATCCTGCAAGTCTGTTGGATGGTTTATTAGAATTAGATGCCTTTAAAATTGATCAAGCAGCAGATCAGGCGTATGTACAACAATGGGGCGAGCAATTACGTCAAAGCATTGAACGATTACAACCAAGTTTGCGTCCTGAATTAAGCATCGAACAGTTTGAAAAAGAAGATGCGGATGGTCAAAAATCTGCAACGTATTGGCCACGAATCACGGTATATGTGCACAACTTGCCCCATACTTATTTACTAGATACAGGTTTGCTGGGTTCAGCTGAATATGCACGTTTGCTGAAAAATTCAAAAAGCTGGTTTACGCTGCTTGAAGAAGGTGCGTATTTGGAAAAAGGCGAACGTAAAATTACGGTCAACAATTTCCATCAAGTGTGGCAACACATTTTGCAGGACTCGCGTCGCGGCATGATGATTCAGCGCTATAAAGGTTTGGGTGAGATGAATGCGGAACAACTTTGGGAAACCACGATGGACCCAGAAAACCGCAATATGTTGCAAGTCACCATTGATGATGCCATTGAAGCAGACCGCATGTTCTCTTGCTTAATGGGCGATGATGTAGAACCACGTCGTGCCTTTATTGAAGAAAATGCCTTAAATGCAGATATTGACGCTTAATTCGTCCAAATCATCCGCATAACCATAAGCACTCTACGGAGTGCTTTTTTATGTTTGGCTTTTGTTGTTGTCGTGATTCATCCAAATAACTTTTATAAAACTGACTTATTGTTCTGTCATGCTGAGCTACATTAAGCCAAAAATATAGGAGAATCATTAAGATGGATAATCAATTAGAACAAGCACGTGATGCATGGGTGAATGCTTTTTTTACTGGCAATGTGGAGCTGTTAGCACACTATGAAGATGAAGATTTTAAAGTCGTTTATACGGCAGAATCACGTGTGGAAAATCGTGAAACACGTTATGCCAACATTCAGCATGCAGTGAATAATGGTGTCTGGAAACCGATCAAACCGAATGTTGAATTAGAAGAATATGAGTTTGATCGTGAGCAGGTTAACTGTCGGATTCAAATTGGTTTGGCGGATGATCAAGGGTATATTCAAGAAATCTGGCGCTATATTCAGGGCTGGAAAATACAAGAATTATGTATTAGCAAAGCAAAAATTACTGCCGAGTAGCAGCGATTTTCTGTGAATCACTGAGATTCAATGACTCAAAATAACCATGAAAGAATGGATTGATTTGGCTTTAATTAGAGTTTTGAATTTAAAATAACAGTTAGTTTGAGTTGTGGATAACTAAGTTTTTGCTTTTAAATTTAAATTGTAGATTTTGAATTTAAAAATCACACTGAGTTTTAAATTCAAAACTTCTTGCTTGGTAGCTATCGTTGTCTTACTTTTATTCAGGGTGGGGGGTGTCATACAACTATGCTGTGGTGCAAGATTGATAAGTAAAAATAAACAAACGCAGAGAGTGACTTAAATTTCTTTGCGTGGTTATTGTGAAGATAAACTAAAGATTAAAACTATTACGAATGTGTCTTATAAGTATGGAACATACACAATGCATATTCTACGAAATATGATGAGATTTAACCCTATTTAGCATAGCGTTAAAATCTCATCGGTATGGCTATTCAAAGCTACTTTCGAGTTCTTCCAATTCCATCATCAATTCAAGCATTTGTTCTTCTGCCTGTGCCAATTTTGTTTTCAGATCATTTTGCTCATTCATGAGTTTGAGCAAATCATCTTTACGGTTGGCATCGTAAAGGGCAGGATCTGCCAGTTCGGTTTCAATTTCAGTCAGACGCGGTTGAATTTTTTCAATTTGCGCTTCGTATTTTTCAATATTTTTACGAATAGGGCGAGTTTGTTCACGGCGTTGTGCTGCCAGTTTGCGTTGAGCTTCTTTATCTACTTTGACTAGGTTAGTCTTGTTCTCAACCACTGGACTTGGATTGGATGGAGCTGTGTTGGATGTACCTTGCTTAAGCATGTCTGCACGAGCTTGGCGTAACCATTGGGCATAATCTTGTAAATCGCCTTCAAATTCTGTGCATTGTCCTGCATGAACCAAGAGTAAGTCATCGCAGACACTGGCAATTAATTGACGTTCGTGTGACACCAATACCACTGCACCTTCATAATCCTGTAATGCCATGGTTAAGGCATGTCGCATATCTAAGTCTAAATGGTTGGTCGGTTCGTCCAGAATCAGTACGTTAGGACGTTGCCAGACAATTAAAGCCAAAGCCAAACGTGCACGTTCACCTCCTGAAAAACTTTCACAAGGCGTGTCCATACGTTCGCCACTAAAACCAAAACTGCCTAAAAAGGCGCGTAAAGTGGCTTCGCTGATTTTTTTATCGGCAATGCGTGCCAGTTGTAGCATCGGGCTGGCGCTATCATCCAAAGCATCCATTTGATGCTGTGCAAAATAGCCAATATTGAGTAATTCTGAGGCTTTGCGAGTACCTGCTAATAACGCCAATTCACCCACTAAGGATTTAATTAAGGTCGATTTACCTGCGCCGTTCATCCCCAATAAACCAATACGACTGGTCGGGGTAATTTGTAGGTTAATTTTGCTGGCAATCACTTTGTCTGCATAACCAATGCTGACTTGTTCCAAGGTCAGTAAGGGTGAGCTCATTTTGGTCGGTTCACGGAAACTAAAGGTAAATGGTGTATCTACATGCGCAGGGGCAAGCAATTGCATGCGTTCCAATTGCTTGATACGGCTTTGTGCCTGCCGTGCTTTGGTGGCTTTGGCTTTAAAACGATCAATATATTTTTGTAAATGTGCACGGGTTTCTAATTGTTTTTCATACGCTTGTTGATGTTGTGCCAAGCGTTCACTGCGTGTGGTTTCAAAGGTTGAATAATTGCCTGTATATAAAGTCAGTTCACTATTTTCAATATGTAAAATATGATCGGTAATGGCATCTAAAAAATCACGGTCATGGGAAATCAGCACCAAAGTTCCCGCATAGGCTTTAAGCCAGTCTTCTAACCATAAAATTGCATCTAAGTCTAAGTGGTTGGTTGGTTCGTCCAGTAATAATAATTCGGAGCGACTCATTAAGGTACGCGCCAAATTTAAACGCATGCGCCATCCACCAGAAAAACTACTGACCGCCAAGCTGTTTTGATGTTCCATAAAACCTAAACCTGCCATCAGTTGTGCGGCTTTGGCGGGTGCGGTATAGCCATGAATTTCATCAAAACGACCATGCAAATGTGCAAGTTGGTCATTATTTAATTGTTCAGGATGTTGCAGTTGTTGTTGAATGTTCCAGTATTCTTCATCACCCGACAGCACAAAATCAATCGCAGGCAAATCCAATGCTTTAACTTCCTGTGCCATGTGCGCCACAGTCCAGCCTTGCGGACGGCTCAACGTACCTTCGTCTGGGGTTAAACTACCTAAAAGCGCAGCAAATAAACTGGATTTTCCTGCACCATTGACACCTGTAAGACCGACTTTCCAGCCTGGATGGATTTGCATAGACGCTTTTTGAAATAAAACACGTCCACCGCGGCGTAAAGAAACTTGGTCAAGTTGAATCATGGTGTTTACTGGTCACAACAAAAGTTGGGCATATTCTAATGGAAGCCCAGCAGAAAACAAAAATAAGCCTAGTTTTATTTGCGATTTGCGAAAAATCTCTTTTGTAATGCTTAAAAACTACGTTCCAGCAACAGGCTTTTTTATGACTTTGTAAACAAGAACAAAATAAATGCATGTTGGAGATGATTTTTATTTTGATCTAAATCTATAAAATATAAGTGAATTATGGAATAAAAGTAATCGCTTAAATAAGGCAGCATAAGGTTTTGGCAGAATTGACAGATGAAATTCGAGTAAATGCTCTATTTTTTTAATTTGAACTTGCTTAATATTTGTTTCGTGTAAGGACACTCAAAAATAAAAAAATCTGTAGAAGGATCGAAACAATGAAAAAAATATGGGTCAGCGCAACATTGAGTGCATTCGCAGCGATCGGTTTCAGTGCTCAGGCGCAAGCAGCAAAAATAGATGTATGTGTCTTTGACTTACTGGGTAAGTCTGGCGAATCTTATCAAATGGCACAGGAGTGGGCGCTAGCAGCAAAAGGCTGGGGTGCAGAAGTCAATTTAATTCCGCGTCAAGATGAAGCTGTTGCAGATAATGACTTTAAAGCAGGCAAATGTGATGGGGTATTTATGACTGCCATGCGTGCCCGTCAATACAATAAGTTTGCAGGCTCGATTGATGCTTTAGGTGGTGCACCAAGTAATGCGATTGCAAAACGTGCCATCAGTTTTGCTTTAGATAAACGCAATGCAGCAAAAATGGTCACCACTTTAGGTGGCAAGAAATATGAAGTTGCAGGTATTTCACCTTTAGGTTCGGCATTCATTTTTGTGCGCGACAAGAATATCAATTCGATTGAAAAAGCAGCAGGGAAAAAGTTTGCGGTATTGGGTTATGATGATGCACAAAAAATTATGGTGCAGCGTGTCGGTGCGCAAGCTGTCATTTCTGATGTATCTAACTTTGTGGCGAAATTTAACAATGGTCAGGTCGATATGGTCGGTGCGCCTGCCTATGCGTACAAACCTTTAGAAATCTACAAAGGTTTAGGTAATCACGGGGCGATGTTTAATTTCCCTGTATTACAAGTGACCGCAGACTTTGTGATTCGCCCTGAACAATTCCCTGCGGGCTTTGGGCAAAAATCACGAGATTGGTTTGTAAAAAATCTGCCTAAAGCGATGAGTATGATTAATCGTTTAGAAGGTGAAATTCCAGCCAAATATAAAATGAACTTGAGCGCAGAAGATAAAACTAAATATCAAAAAATGCTACGTGATGGACGTATGGATATGACCAAACGCGGTATTTATGACCCTGCCATGATGAGTGTGTTAAAACGCGCTCGTTGTTCTGTCGAAAAAACCAATTTTGAATGTTCACTTGGTGGTGAATAGATTGATTTTTAATAAAAAGCCGAGGGTCTGTTGATATTTCATAAATGGCTTGCGCTGTAGGCTAAAACTGAGCAGATCAGGCATGAAACGTAGGGAATAGTGGGTCTATTGCCAAGTTTCATAACGCAATCTGAGAAAGTTTTAGCCACAGTCCTTCGGAACGAGCATATTTTTTGCTGCTATTGCGTTATGAGTCAGTCATTTAGAATGACTAAATTTCCTGCCTCATGCCTTATATCAGCTAAAAAACCTTGCGAGATATATCTCTCACGTCGCAAACATAGACGAAGTATCAACAGACCCTAGATTTCTAGGTTTTTTTATCCACTGGAGCGAAAAACCTCGTGGTTCAGCACGAGGATATAAGCGACTGGAGTAAACCATATGAACGACACGAAATGTCGTTTTAAATACTTGTACTATAGTCACTATTAAGAAAAATACTGTTAAAATAATTGGATGAAGACACTCAAATTACGCATAAAAGACAAACATTGCAAGGTGCTAAATCAGTTAGCATCCGAAGTAAATTTTGTCTGGAATTATGTCAATGATTTGTGTTTTAAGCATCTACAACGTAAACAACAATTCTTTTCAGCATACGACCTTGCAAAATACACGAAAGGCACATCGAAAGAATGCAACTTGCACAGTCAAACTATTCAGGCAGTGACAGAAGAATTGGTCACAAGACGCAAGCAGTTCAAAAAAGCAAAACTAAAATGGCGTGTCAGTAATAAAAAATCAGCTAGACGTTCACTGGGTTGGATACCGTTTAAAAAGGTTGCAATCAAATATGCTGATGGCTATGTTGAATATGGCAAGCATCAATTTAAACTATGGGATAGTTACGGATTAAGTCAATACAATATCAAAACAGGCACATTCGTAGAAGATAGTCGTGGACGTTGGTATGTTTGTCTTGTAGTTGATGCAGTCAAAATAGAAAAAAACAACGCTAAAACCTCAATTGGCATAGATTTAGGTTTAAAAGATTTAGCGACTTGTTCAGATGGCGTAAAACTTAAAGCACCTCAAATCTATCGGCAATATGAACAAAAACTTGGTATTGCTCAACGTGCAAAAAATAAGAAACGTGTCAAAGCCATCCATGCCAATATTAAAAATGTAAGACAAAACATGCTGCATCAATTCAGCCGAAAACTGGTGAATGAACATGCAGCCATCTTCGTTGGCAATGTGAATGCCAAAGCATTAGCACAAACCAGATTGGCTAAATCAGTGCTAGATGCCAGTTGGACAACACTAAGAACCATGCTCAAGTATAAATGCGAGAACGCAGGGGTATGTTATGAAGAAGTCAATGAAGCCTATACCACCCAAACTTGTTCGTGCTGTGGCTCACGCTCCAGTAGTCCGGAAGGTAGAGCAGGACTTGGAATAAGAGAATGGCAGTGTGTGGAGTGTGGTACGCTCCATGATCGGGATGTAAATTCCGCACTGAATATTCTTGCGCTCGGGCATGAGCGTCTAGCAGTAGGAATCTCCGTCCTTTAGGTCGGGGAGGATGTCAAATTGAAAGATTCGTCAATTGAGTCATATCAGCCAAAGATCAAAATTCGCTAATCTTAGCTTGATGAAAAGTACAGTGCTACAAAATTGAAGGTTTGAATCAATTTTGACCAGAAAAACAAAAAATGGAAGGAACTATAAAATGAAACAATGGACGCAAGCTTTATTATTCGGTGCAGGCTTGTCTTTAGCCGCCAGTGCAGTGCAGGCTAAGCAAGTGGTCTGTGTATTCGACTTGGTCGGTAAAAACGGTGATGTCTATAACTTAATGCAAGACTATCAATTGGCGGCCAAAAACTGGGGCGCAGAAATTGAGTTACGCGTAGGTCAAAACGAAGGCGTGATTGCAGAAGATTTTAAAGCAGGAAAATGTGATGGTATTAGTGTGACGGGCATGCGTGGTCGTCAATTTAACCATTTTACAGGCTCATTAGATGCAATTGGTGCGATTCCAGATTTAAAACTGGCAGTTAAAGTCATGCAAGGTTTGGCGAGTCCTGCTTTTGCCAAATATATGCGCAATGGTCAGTATGAAGTCGCAGGTGTCATTCCTGTGGGTGATGCCTTTTTGATGGTGAATGACCGCAGTATTAATAGTGTCGCCAAAGCCGCGGGGAAAAAAATTGCTGTTTTAGATTATGACCAAGCGCAAAAAATTATGGTACAGCAAATTGGTGCGCAAGCAGTAAGTGCCGATGTCACCAATTTTGGCAGTAAATTTAACAATGGTCAGGTCGATATTATTGGTGCGCCTGCTGCAGTATTCCGTCCTTTGGAACTACATAAAGGCTTAGGCACTAAAGGCGCGATTGTGAATTATCCAATTTTACAGGTCACGGGCAATATTATTATCCGCCCAGATAAATTCCCTGCAGGTTTTGGGCAAAAATCACGTGAATGGGTGAAAGGGCAGTTACCACGTGCCTTTGGTATTTTAGGCAAAATGAAAGCCGATATTCCTGCAAAATATTGGATGCAAGTGCCTGCAGCAGATCAACCGGGTTATCAAAAAATGATGCGTGAATCGCGGATTGATTTAACTAAACGTGGTGTTTATGACAAACGCATGATGAAATTATTGTGGCAATTCCGCTGTAAAGAAGCGCCAACCAATTTTGAATGTGGCTTGCAGGACGAAAATTACAAATAATTGGAGAATCTTGAGGTAATTACTCAGAATTCACTTTAATTCTGCATCACCGTCCCAATATTGAGTATGCTATACTTGATAAGTGGTCTTTTTGCAGAAAAGACATCTGAATTGTACCTGAGGAAAATCCATCATGAATGCCCAAGCACTTGAGCTCACCGACAACGCTGCTAAAAAAGTTCGCCAATTGCGTGACAGTGAAGGTAATCAAGACTTAATGCTACGTGTATATGTGACAGGTGGCGGTTGTTCAGGATTTTCTTATGGCTTTAACTTTGCGGAAAGCCAAAATGAAGATGATGCAGAATTTGTGAATGGCGATGTAAAAATGCTGGTCGATTCACTCAGCTATCAATATTTAGTTGGCTCGGTAGTGGACTATATTGAAGGCTTGGAAGGTTCGCGTTTTGTGGTACAAAACCCGAATGCAACCACGACTTGTGGTTGTGGTTCTTCATTCTCAATCTAAGTATGATTTAAATATTTTTGAGTATCAGCATCTGAAAAAGTAGATTGATGCACTCAAAATGATCAAAGCCTTTCCTATATAGAAGAGGAAAGGCTTTTTTGTTGCTACTGATCTGGTTTAAAAGTGCATCCTTAAACCAAAGTCATGGTACCTAAAATGCGATCACCTTTAGCCCCTGTGACCGCAGGTAAATTGCCACTTAATTGCTGACAAAAACGCATTGCCAACCAAGCAAAGGCGGTGGCTTCGACCCATGTTGGGTTTAGCCCTAAATCGGCTGTACTTTGTACAGTCCATTGATGTTTGCGCAAACGCCAGCGCAATTGCTCTAGCAAATAAGAATTATAGGCACCACCGCCACAGACATAGACTTCACCTGTATCCATGCCTGAACGATAAATGGCTTTTTTAATCGCGCGGGTGGTGAGCTTTAATAAAGTCGCTTGAATATTTTCAGGATTATCTTCCAGCTCGTCATATTCCACATCATTGCGCCAATCGGCAACCTGTTCATCTAGCCATTCCAAGTTAAAGTCTTCGCGCCCTGTACTTTTGGGTGGTTCTTTAGAGAAAAAAGCATGGGCTTGTAAACGATCTAACAAGCTGCGAATCGGATGTCCATACGCAGCCCAATTGCCATTTTCATCATAAGGTTGTCCTGTGTAACGCTCACACCAAGCATCCATTAAAATATTGGCAGGCCCTGTATCAAAACCCGATACTGCTTCGGGCTGTCCTGCAGGCAACAAACTGACATTGGCAATGCCGCCTAAATTTAAAATTACCCGATGAATACTCGGATGTTGGAATAAGTTTTGATGGAAAGCGGGCACTAACGGTGCGCCTTGTCCGCCTGCAGCCATGTCACGACGACGAAAATCTGAAATTACAGGAATTTGGGTGATTTCGGTGATGATGTTCGGATCACCAATTTGTAAAGTAAAAGCATGTTCAGGACGATGACGAATGGTCTGGCCATGCGAACCAATCGCTTTAATTTGAGATTTATCCAGTTTATTTTTTTCAATCAGGCTGTTAATACCATGTCCAATCATGGTGGCTAAAGCCACATCTGCTTTGCCCATGCGGTCAATTTCATTGTCACCTGGCAAAGTCAGTGCCATGAGTTCGTCACGTAAATCGGGATCAAACGGCAAAGTCAGGGTCGCGTGGAGTTGCAGTGGATCAAAAGAAGCAGCAACAAGATCGACACCATCCATACTTGTGCCCGTCATTACCCCAATATAGATCGCTGTCATGGTTATTCTATAGCCTGCAATATGCTGAAAAAGTGTTAGTATATCGCACAAATTGAATAACTGATGTATTTGGATTTCGTGATGTCAAATTTCCTGCCGGCTGAAGAACAACTTGCTCTCATTCAACGAGGCACGCATGAAATTATTTCTGAAGAAGATCTTCTAAAGAAATTAAAAGAGAATCGTCCTTTAAAAATTAAGGCGGGGTTTGACCCGACTGCACCTGATTTACACTTGGGGCATACGGTATTAATCAATAAATTAAAAGTATTCCAAGACTTAGGTCACGAAGTATTTTTCTTGATTGGCGATTACACTGCCATGATTGGTGACCCAACAGGTAAAAGTGCTACACGTCCGCCGTTGTCACGTGAAAAAGTCTTGGAAAATGCCAAAACGTATCAGGAACAAGTTTTTAAAATTCTTGATCCAAATAAAACCAAAGTGGTGTTTAACTCTGAATGGTTTGCAACAAAAACTGCAGCAGACTTAATTCAGTTGGCATCGCAGCAAACCGTAGCGCGTATGTTGGAACGTGATGACTTCACCAAGCGTTATAACAACCAGCAACCGATTGCGATTCACGAATTTTTGTATCCGTTGGTACAAGGTTATGACTCGGTGGCATTACAAGCCGATGTAGAATTGGGCGGTACAGACCAGACCTTTAACTTGTTGATGGGACGTACCTTGCAAGGTCGTTATGATCAGGAAGCACAAGTTTGTATTACTGTGCCAATTCTTGAAGGTTTAGATGGCGTGAATAAAATGTCTAAATCTTTAGGCAACTATATTGGCGTATTTGATGCACCGGGTGCGATGTATCAAAAAGTCTTGTCGATGCCTGATGGTCTGATTGAGCGCTATTTTGAATTACTCAGCTTCAAGTCGATGGATGAAATTGAAGTGTTGCTCAAAGAAATGGCAGAAGGTCGTAATCCTCAAGAAATCAAAAAGATTTTGGCACTCGAATTGGTTGAGCGTTTCCACGGCAGCGAAGCTGCAGCCAATGCCCATAAAGGTGCAGGTAATATCATTACCGAAGGTGAATTACCTGAAGGTACGCCAGAAGTGACGATTTCACGTGCTGAATTTGGTGGTGAATTATTTATTGCTTCTATTGTACGTGCTGCAGGTTTAACCAAAAATGCCGCACAAGCCAAAGATGCTGTTGCACGTGGCGCAGTAAAAGTAGATTGGAATGTGGTCGACGCAGGTTTCTCGGTCAAAGAAAACGCAACATATATTATTCAGGCGGGTAAAAAAGCCATTGCCAAAGTCACATTTACGGACTAGATCCATTCTAAGTGATTGAAATAAAAGCAGGCTTCGGTCTGCTTTTATTTTCTGTTTGGTATATTAATTATATGAATAAGTAAATTCAAAAAAAACCTTATAAAAACAACACTTAAATTTTGCCAAGCAGCTTGCATTTTTGCTCAGTTATGTATAAGATTTACCCATCTAGACACAGTGTACAAAACAGATCTAGAGGGTACTTATAACTATAGCTCCACAATTTACAAGTCCCTTCCCCAAGGGACTCTTTTTTTCGTATAACTATAATAATGATATATGGATCGCATATAGATTCAACTCCGAGGGAGAGATTTTGGGAGAGATCTCTTTCTTTTTTTTGCCTCTAGTTTTGTTGTGGTTTATATCTAAAGGTAAAATGTAAGATTACTTCTCTTTGTTTTATAAAAATTTTCTTAAAACTTTAAGACCTAATTCAAATTTCAAAGCTACTTATATATGGTAAAACATCTTGTAAGTAGTGCATGTGGATGGCGCGATCTAAACTTGCCGAATAGAAGAGTAGGTTTGTCAACTTGAAGTCGGTAATGCAAATGCTAAGCATCAACTTTGAATTAACGGACAAAACCACCAAGCTGACATGAAATCAATGCTAGATGTACGCCGTATGTAGGAATATTATTTTGGATAATGCAAAAGCATTTTTAACAGAGATGTAAAATTTTTTAGATGTCGCAAGACAAAAAGAATCATATACATTGGCAATCGTTGATTACAGCCTGCAAAACTTGACCGATTTGAGTCCATAAAAGTATGGATGAAAAAGTCCTGTTTACTTTGTAGATGGGAGTTTTTATTTAAATTTGATGAAAAAATAGCTAAAAAATTAAAAAACCAAGCATTTTTGTAGAAAAAAAATACATACGTGAAAAATATTCTAATTTTGGGCTTGCAAAGATTTTGAAATCCCCTAGAATGCACTCATCCCGACGCGAAACAGCCTACGAACTTAGCTTACAGGGTTGAGTTGTTAGAAGTGTTTTGCGTTAAAATTTCTGCTGACGAGGCAGAAATTAAGATCATTAAGAGATTATGAAGAACAACTTGTGTGGATTTTTACTGATTGATTGATCGAAGATATTTCATTGATTGATTGGTTTAAATTACTCGAAGTTTATTTGAGCGAAATTTAAGTCAGAGAA
>NZ_VPCQ01000012.1:0-44581 GCF_013418125.1 Acinetobacter sp. YH12205
CGCCTTACAAAACTGTAAAGCGTATATTGCAAGAACGGACTGACCGCTACAAGTCGGAACTGACCGACTCAGGCTCTAGTTACACGCTTGGCAACAAGACATTAACAGAGTGCGAATTAGTCCTTGAGTATGTTTGAATACATTTTAAGGAACAGTCAAAACTGACTCCCGTTTTTATGCTCTAAACCTTGTGGCTGAGTGTATGGCTAGAATGATTAATTTTGACGATAACCATTCGGATTCTGCTTTTGCCAGTTCCAGCTATCAGTCAACATATCTTCTAGGCCATATTGTGGTGTCCAGCCCAGTTCTTGCAAGGCGCGGCTATTATCTGCAAAAGATATCGCCACATCGCCTTCACGACGTGGTGCAAACTCAAATGGAATCTGCACACCATTGACCTGTTCAAAAGTATTCTTCACTTGCAGCACCGAAATTCCATTACCCGTACCAATATTCCAAGCACGGCAACCCTGTGCAGTCAAACGGTTATTCAAGGCACATAAATGCGCATTGGCCAAATCGACCACATGAATATAATCTCGCACGCCAGTGCCATCTGGTGTGGCATAATCCTGCCCAAAAATTGACAGTTTTTCACGACGTCCCACCGCCACTTGGGTGACATAAGGCATTAAATTATTTGGAATACCTTGTGGGTCTTCTCCAATACGACCACTTTTATGCGCACCCACAGGGTTAAAATAACGCAATAACGCAATCGACCAACGAGGATCTGCTGCGGCAGCTTTTTCTAAGAGCTGTTCCACAATCAGTTTGGTATAGCCATAATTATTACTTGGCATTCCTGTTGGCATATCTTCATTCAACGGCGAAATATTGGCTTCGTCATATACCGTGGCTGATGAGCTAAATACCAGTTTAAATACATTGGCACGTTGCATGGCCTGAATCAGGCTGATTGAACCTGCAATATTGTTGTCAAAATAACTGAGTGGAATTTGCTGGCTTTCTCCAACTGCTTTCAAACCTGCGAAATGAATCACTGCATCAATTGCATATTCAGCAAATACGTTATCTAAAGCTGCAGCATCACGGATATCGCCCTGAATAAAATGCAGGGGTTTAGCTGTCAATTGTTGCACACGTGCTAAAGACTCTGCTGAACTGTTACATAAATTATCCAGCACCACCACGCTGTGCCCTGCATTCAGCAACTCGACACAGGTATGTGAACCGATATAGCCGGCACCGCCTGTTACTAAAACATTAGCCATCTATTTTTCCTAATAAAATTTTTAATAAACCTTGAGTCGATGCATCGAGTGCGGATAAATCCTGTTGCTGCCCATTTAAAATAGGCAAGAGCTGATTGGCAATTTCCTTGCCTTTTTCTACGCCCCATTGGTCAAAAGGATTAATATTCCACAGCACCGATTGCACAAAGACTTTATGTTCATACAGGGCAATCAACATGCCTAAGCTATACGGATTGAGTTCTTGCAATAAAATACTGCTACTTGGCTGATTACCACTGTACTGCTTATATGCCGCTAAGCCATCTAATTCCTGCTGATCTAAAGCCTGATTACCAAAGGCCAAAAGCCGCGACTGTGCCAAGCAGTTGGACAAGGCTAAATGATGCTGCTCCACCAAAGCCTCAGCATTTTCAGCATAGGTAAATTGATTGGCATTATAACGCTGCATAGGGGCAATAAAATCACAGCTGACCGCATGTGTCCCTTGATGCAACAATTGATAGAACGCATGCTGGGCATTCGGCCCGACCTCACCCCAAACAATCGGGCAAGTATCGACGCTCACCGCCTCGCCATTACGCTGAATCGACTTGCCATTCGATTCCATTTCTAATTGCTGTAAATACGAAGCGAAGTATTTTAAGCGTCCATCATAAGGCAAGACCGCATGAGTCTGAATATTCAGGAAATTATTATTCCATACCCCAAGCAAGCCCATCAGCACTGGGATGTTCTGATCAAATGCAGCCGTTTGAAAATGCTGATCAACCGCATGTGCGCCTGCTAAAAACCGCTGAAAACCCGCAATGCCAATGGTCAGGGCAATCGGTAAGCCAATACACGACCATAACGAATAGCGACCACCCACCCAATCCCAAAGCAAGAGCTGATTTTCAGGGCAAATGCCCCAATCGGTCATTTTATCGGCTTTGGTGGATACTCCAATAAAGTGATGTTTCAGAATTTGCGTGTGTGTGCCCAAGGCCTTTTCTAGCCATTGTTTCACCGTTTGTGCATTGGATAAGGTATCAATAGTGCCAAAAGACTTGGACGAAATAATAAATAAAGTGGTTTCAGGACGCAGACGATGCAGCAATTCAGATAACTGGCTGCCATCCATGGTGGACACAAAATGTACATTCAGTGGTTTTTCAGTTGCCACTTTAAAATCAGATAAGGCTTGAGTCACCATCAACGGGCCTAAATCTGAGCCACCGACACCAATATTGACCACATCCTGAATCACTTCACCCGTGGCACCACGGTATTGGCCTGCATGGATTTTTTCCACCAAGGCATACATACGCTCAAGCTGGGTATGGACTTGCTCAGTCAATGCAGCGTAGGCATCGGTCTGTTCGGAACCGCTTGCTGCTGTGCTGGTCGCAGGCAAACGCAAGGCCCAATGCATCGCATCGCGCTGTTCGGTGTAGTTAATTTTCTCTGAGCCTGTTGCCGTTGAAAATAAACGTTGAATCCACTCAGCAAGTTGACTCTGCTGTGCAAACTGAACCAGGGTCTGCAACACCTTGGCGTCAATCCGATGCTTGCTATAGTCAAACAGCACACTGTCCAAAGCCACCGAGAAACGCTGAAAACGCTGTGGATCTTGAGCAAACAGCTGATTTAAATGCAGCTGCTGAAACTGTTGCTGTAATTGTTGTAACTGCGGCAAAGCATTGTCACTTTGGGAGAACGAGCTTTGCGCCTGTGACATTGTGCTACGAATCATTAGCGACCGACTCCCATATAAGCAAAACCTTGTGCCTTCACAAATTCAGGATCATAAATATTGCGACCATCCAAAATCAGCGGATGCTGCATCTGCTGCAACAAAGTCGGATAATCCAAACTCCAATATTGTTTCCACGCGGTCAGCACACATAATGCCGATGCACCTTCGACGGCTTGATATTGGTCTGTACATAAAATCAGATCATCGCGCTGACCATACTGTGCCACAATTTCAGGCAATGCTTGTGGGTCATGTAATTTGACCGTCACACCCTGAGCCCACAACGCAGGCAACATCACATGAATGGGAGAATGTTGCACCCGTGCGGTATTTTCTTTAAAGGCTGCACCCCAAATAGCCACAGTTTTGCCGTTTAAATCGCCCTGATAATAATTCCACAATTTTCTAAACAAGAGTTCTTTTTGTTGTTCGTTAATGTCCCAGACCTGCGCCAACAACTGACTTTTCACCCCTGTGGTGGATACGGTACTGGCCAGAGTCTGAATATCATGGCTAAAGTTTTCACCACCAAACCCTGCACCGGGGTACATATACGATGCACCAATACGGCTATCTGCCGCCATGCCTTGGCGTACATGCTCAATATCAATCCCGAGTTTTTCTGCCACCACTGCCAAGTCATTGATATAACTGATACGGGTTGCCAGCATGCCTGAAATACTCAGTTTGGTAAATTCTGCATCCAACACGGGCATAAACAGGTATTGCTGTGCACGTGGAAATAAGGGGCGGAGTAATTCTTTGAGTTTGACTTGCGCACGTTCATTTTCACAACCCACCGTGAGTTGCTGTGCACGGGTCATACTTTGAATGGCATTGCCCTCTTGAATCATGTCGGGCAAATACATCCAGTCATCTTGTGGCAAGATTTTTTGCAGGCGCTGTGTGCCATTTAAACCCAAAGTCGAGGCATTGATCATCAATTTAGGGTGAATGATCGGACGTTGTTGCAACTGCCCCAAAACGGTTAAGGCGTGTGCTTCTTCAGTCGGGTTCAAACTGAGTAGATAGACATCCACATCTAAAGGCAATGCAGCAAAATCACAATAGTGTAAAAAGCCCTTGCTGCATTGTTGTTGTAATAACAGGCTCAAGGCTTGGTCTTGAAAGCTGAGATGTTGCTGTTCGAGTGGATGGGCAGCATCCTGAAAGATATCGCACCAATAGACTTGATGCCCACATTCTGCCAAGAGTGCAGACATCACGCCTGCATAGAGGGTTTTTCCAAAGACTGCGACTTTCAAAATGTGTTCCTGCGTATTGGTTGATGCTGTTTATTTCATGGGGTTACTCTCTTGATTCAAGAGAGATTAGGAAAGATTTTTACATTTCATCCTTTCCTACTGTTCCTCCCTTTTTAAAGGGAGGCTAGGAGGGATTTTCAACATTGAAAGTTTTCACCATATTTGGCTCTCCTTTTTTTAATCCCCCTCAATCCCCCTTTGAAAATGGGGAGGTTCGCACAAGCAAGGGCTTTGTAATGGGATGTTCCTCCCTGAGCAAGAGTTTAAGCACTGCTTTAAATTTTCGCACATAAAATCAATTTTATAATGAGCACCCCTCTCTTTTTTAAAGAGAGGTTGGGAGAGATTTTCAACATTGGAAGTTTTCACCATATTTGGCTCTCCTTTTTTTAATCCCCCTCAATCCCCCTTTGAAAAGGGGGAGGTTCGCACAAGCAAGGGCTTTGTAATGGGATGTTCCTCCCTGAGCAAGAATTTAAGCACTGCTTTAAATTCTTGCGTAAGAAGGGAGGCTAGGAAAGATTTTCTAATCTTTCCCCCCTTAATCACCTTTAAGATTCAATCTTTAACTCTTGAATCAAGGCTTTAAAATCTTCGCCTAATTTTGGATGATCGAGCCCATAATGCAACACTGCTTTTAAGTAACCCAACTTGCTGCCACAGTCAAAAGTCTGACCTTGCATACGGTAAGCTTCCACCACACTATTTTGCTGCAACATGGCAATGGCATCGGTCAATTGAATTTCATTGCCTGCTCCTTTAGGGGTGTTTTCGAGCAAAGTCATAATTTTTGCAGGCAAGACATAACGCCCCACCACCGATAAATTAGAAGGTGCCGTGCCTACTGTGGGTTTTTCGACAATGCCCTGCATCACGGTACTTTCACCTTCAGCAGGTGCTGTGGCTACATCGACAATACCGTATTGATCGACCAGATGATCTGGCACTGCTTCAACCATAATCTGTGCAGCTTTGCTTTGCTCAAAACGCTGAATCATGCGTGCCAAGTCATTTTGTGCCGCATCATCTTTAACCAATACATCGGGTAACAGCACTGCAAAAGCATCATTGCCCACTACAGATTTAGCACATAAAACTGCATGCCCTAAGCCTAAAGGTTGTGGCTGACGTACACTCACGACACTGACATGTGCAGGTAAAATTTCGGTAATTTCTTTGAGCAAATCCATTTTTTGTTTTTGTTCCAAAGTGGTTTCTAGCTCAAAGTTACGGTCAAAGTAGTTTTCAATGGAGGCTTTAGAGGAATGGGTTACCAAAATAATTTGCTCAATCCCTGCTGCAACTGCCTCCCGTACTACATATTCAATCGCAGGACGATCGACCACAGTCACCATTTCTTTAGGAATGGCTTTACTGGCTGGCAGAAAACGGGTGCCTAAACCAGCTACGGGTAAAATGGCTTTTTTAATCATCTCAGATACCTAATTTCACACAAATTTTTAATTAATTTTACTCATCAACAAGTTGGACTTACTTCAACTTAGTTTTTGAAATTTAGTTCACCTTAATTTCTGTCCCACGGGCATAACCATCCACATAGTGTTCAAGCTGTGCTAAAGCCCAGTCGATATCACTTTGAATTGCGGTTAAGTCATGCATACGCTCAAACACCATCAGCAATTCATCCAACGGATACATTTTTTCATAAGAACGTAAAATACGACTGTGCTGGGTCACTTCGGTATTATCGGCATCAATCAACAATTCTTCATAAAGTTTTTCGCCTGGGCGTAAGCCTGAATATTGGATTTCAATATCACCTTCCTGGCTGCCTGTTTCTCGTACTTTTAAACCACTCAGTGCAATCATTTGACGGGCCAAGTCCTGAATGCGTACAGGTTCCCCCATATCCAGCAGGAATACATCGCCCCCCTGACCCAAAGCACCCGCCTGAATCACCAATTGCGAGGCTTCTGGAATGGTCATAAAGTAACGGGTAACTTCAGGATGAGTCACGGTAATAGGCCCACCTTTGGCAATTTGCTGTTTAAACAACGGCACCACCGAACCCGATGAACCCAAGACATTCCCAAAGCGGACAATGCTAATTTGGGTCTGATCTTGCGCTTCTGCCATCGCCTGGCAATACAATTCTGCCATACGTTTAGACGCCCCCATGACATTGGTTGGACGCACGGCTTTATCGGTAGAAATGAGTACAAAAGTTTCTACACCTGTTTTGACCGCTGCATTTAAGCTAAATGCCGTACCAATGGCGTTGTTTTTCAAACCTGCCAATGGGTTACATTCTACCAAGGGCACGTGTTTGTAAGCAGCCGCATGGTACACGGTTTGAACCCTATACTGTTCCATCACTCGCTCTAGTTTGGCCTGATCGAGTACTGAACCTAAAATCGGGATAATCGTGACATCGCTATTTAAGCGTAATTCTTTGTCAATGCTATACAACGCAAATTCGGTCAGCTCATAAATTACCAAAGCTTTGGGTTTATTTTTAACAATTTGGCGACACAGTTCAGAACCAATGGACCCCCCCGCCCCTGTAACCATGACCATTTTGTCTTGAATATTTTTAGTCAACAGTTCGGGGACTGGCGGCACAGGGTCACGCCCGAGCAAGTCAATAATATCGACTTCCTGAATATCCGATACGCGAATTTCACCATCGACCAGTTTGGTCAGTCCTGGAATTTCGGTAATTTTAATATGTGCAGGCTCTAAGAATTTGACGATCTCACTTTTACGCATCCGTCCTACAGAAGGCAGTGCAATCAAAATTTCATCGACATTTTTTTTAGCCAGGAATTTTAATGCGCTGTCTGCGTCATAGACTTTTAAACGTCCTAATTGCTGCCCTGTGAGTGATGGATCATCATCAATAAATAATACGGGTAAGTGTTCATCGGAATTGTATAATGCTGCTGCAATTTGCTGTCCCGCATTGCCTGCACCATAAATCGCCACACGTTTTTTTTGTACATCGGCTTGTAAATAAGAACGCACGATAAAGCGAATAAAACCACGGCTAAACCAAACCCATGCGAACATGAGAAATCCGAACATGAGCGGAATAGATGTGGGGATAAAGGCATCGGTAAAGTAAGCCAACGCATACAACCCTGCCACAGTCAAAGAGGTACCCAACCCCAGTTTGACCATAAACAGTTCGCTGTAGGTGCGCACAATAAAGCGATACACCCCAAAAATAAACAGCGATACAACGGCAATTACACTTGCCCATACCGAACCAAAAGCCAAGTTAGGCACCACTTCTGCGCCTAAATCAAACTGGCGAATGGCATAACATAGCCAAAGCAAGACAGGAAATACACAAAAGTCCAGCACCATTAAAAATGCAAGTTTGACTAAGCGGGGGGATTCTACAGCAGGTTCGATAATGGATTTCACGGGATGAGGCTTCTCAATATTTTTTTACTGAAAATTGTCTATAAACATTAAATAGACAATTTTCAGTTCACACTATTTTTATCAAAGTAAAATATATCATTTGGCATATTTTACTCTATTTTCGATTTAAAGATTAGATGGCTTTATCGCGCTGCAATAGTCTAGTGATGTAAATGCACCAACTAATCTGACACAGCCCTTTGCGCTCTATCGCAAGATGAAGATCACCACTAGAAGGCTGCATCACAAGTATGGCTTAGCCTGCCATCTGTTGTATCACCTGCTGAATGGCTGCAATGGTTTTTTCTATGCTGTCATTGCTTAAATTTGGATGAACCAAGAACATTAAACTGGTTTCGCCCAATTGCTGTGCATTGACCAACCGCTGTGCAGGTCGCCATGCTGTACCATCAAAGGCATGTTCTAAATACACTTCTGAACATGAGCCGCTAAAACAAGGTACATTCAGGGCATTAATTTCCTGCATGATACGATCACGTGACCAACCTGCAGGTAACTGTTCGCTATTGACCTGCACATAGCACTTGTAGTTGGCATGTACATAGTCACTGTTTGGATAGTGCACAGTAAAATATGGACTGTCCTGAAAGGCTGCCAAAATGCGCTGTGCATGCTCGGTACGTTTTTGTGTCCATTCTGGCATGCGCTGTAATTGTATACGTCCAATCACGGCTTGCATTTCCATCATGCGCCAGTTGGTGCCAAATGAGTCATGTAACCAACGGAACCCTGGTGGATGTTGTTTGTGATAAATGCTGTCGTAATTTTTACCGTGGTCTTTGTAGGACCACATTTTTTTCCATAGCTGTTCATCGTTGGTGGTGACCATACCGCCTTCGCCACCTGTGGTCATAATTTTGTCCTGACAGAAAGACCACGCACCAATATGTCCAATTGAACCTGCAGCTTTGCCTTTGTACATCGCACCATGCGCTTGGGCACAGTCTTCAATCACATACAGACCCTTTTCTTTTGCCAGTTGCATAATCGGGTCCATATCACACATCCAGCCTGCCAAATGCACACAAATAATGGCTTTGGTATTTGGAGTCAGTACTGCCTCAATGGTGCGAGCAGAAATATTTTGTGAATCGAGTTCTACATCTGCAAAAATGGGGTTGGCACCTGCTGTCACAATGGAACTTGCCGACGCTAAAAAAGTACGTGAGGTAACAATCACGTCATCACCCGTGCCAATGTTCAAGGCTTTGAGGGCAATATCTAAAGCGACAGTACCGTTGGCAAGTGCCACGGCATATTGGGTTTGCGCAAATTGGGCAAATTCTTTTTCGAACTCGCGGCATTCCTGTCCGGTCCAATAGTTGACTTTATTCGACAGTAAAACTTGAGATACGGCATCTGCCTCTTGTTGAGTAAAGCTTGGCCATGGTTCAAATGCTGTGTTTAGCATGCTTTATCCTAGAGTATTAATTGTATTCATCTTAAAAAATTAGTTCTTTTTCAGCACTCGTGCAGGGTTACCCACTACAGTCACGCCTGCAGGTACACTTTTAGTCACGACTGCACCCATACCCACCACCGCACCGCGACCAATAATTAAAGGTTGGTCTGGTGTGCCCTGTTTGATCACAGCACCCGTACCAATATAGGCATGGTCTTCAATATGAATATTGCCATTACATTTCACGCCGGGAGCAAAGGTGACGTAATCTCCAATCACACAGTCATGAGCAACATAGCTATAAATATTGGCATGAAAGAATTTTCCAATTTTAATATTGGATGTCAGACAAGTGAAAGGACAAAGTAAGCTTCCTTCACCCATATGCACTTCATCTAGAATAACGGTATTACTGGCCTGAACATCTAAATGCTGAATCTGGTCTTCAGTTAAACGCTGGACCAGTTTTTCACGAACTTGGCTGTTTGCTATAGCAATCGTTACAGCCTTATGTGTATTCGGTTTAGCAAGAAAATCCTGATAACTTAAAACAGCATAGTCATTTAAACTATTGCCGGCTTGGCCATCATCGATAAAAACAAAGCTATCTTTGGCTAAGGTTGGAAATTGCTGGCGAACCAATGGCATAACTTCTTTACCAAAACCACTTGCACCATAAATACCAATATATAAAGCTGTCATCATGTTTCATCCTTGTTTTGTGAGCCAGTAAAGCGTGTCATGGTGGCTTCGCCTTCGGCACTGATATCATCTTTTGCTAAAACTTTATATACGGTTTTAAACATGATTTTAAAGTCGAGCCAAGTGGATCGATTTTCCACATACCAGGTATCCAGCTTGAACTTTTCTTCCCAGCCTATGGCATTGCGGCCATTCACTTGTGCATGACCCGTCATACCCGGACGAACATCATGACGTTTGGCCTGTTCAGGGCTGTAAAGCGGCAGGTATTCCATCAGCAATGGGCGTGGGCCAACAATACTCATATCACCTTTAATCACGTTCCATAGTTCCGGCATTTCATCCAGACTGGTAGAACGCAGCATTTGTCCAAAAGGCGTTAAGCGTTCACTGTCCGGAAGTGGATTGCCCTGTTCATCCACAGCATCTTTCATGGTCCGGAACTTGATCATTTCAAAGGGCTTGCCATGCAAACCGGGACGCACCTGGCGAAACAAGACCGGCGAACCTAAATTCTTTTTTACTTTGTAAGAAACGAATGCATAAAGTGGTGAAAGCAGGATCAGGGCAACGGAGGCGATGATAATATCGAGAAGGCGTTTAATCATAATATTTCTGAGTAATTGAATCTGGTGTGATATTACTTGTGTTAACAGTATTCATTAAAACCTGGTTTAATTGCTCTGCAAGCACATCTCTATGAAATTGAGTATTTGCCAGTCTTTTAGCATTAGCTGCAGAAATTTCATAAGATTCTGAGTCAGCTATAAAACTAGCAATCTTCTGAGCAGCAGATTCGATATCTAGATTCCACGTCACTAAACCACAGTTATTTTTTTCAATTAAATCAACCATCCACCCACCATAATTGATCATAATTGGTTTTCCAGCAGCAAGTGCATCAAAGAATTTATTTGCTGAGTTTGCCCGCATTTCAGGTTTATCAATGAATAAAGCTGTACATAAGGTTGCAGCATTCAATATAACTGGAATATCTTTTTTAGGTATTTTTTTCATCATAAACAGGTTATTGTTTAGTACACCTTGCTCTTGAGCAAATGAAGTTACTTGGTCAAATTCAATACCATCACCCACCAATAAGATGCGAATTTCAGGATTAATATCCTTTAACTTCGCAGCCAACTCTACAAGGTAGCCAACGCCATTAATATGACCAAAAGTGCCCGTATATACAAGGAGCGGACGATTTTGCAACCAAGTCAAAGATTCTCTGAATTGCGTAACCTTTTCATTTTCGACATTAAATAATTCCAAATCAGAGCTATTTGGAATTACAGCCACTTGCTGTTTAGGGTAGCCAGTTTTGACAACACCCTCTTTCATACCAGGAGAAAGAGCAACGATCGCTTTTGAATTGTTATATGACCAACGCTCTAAACCATGCGCTAACTTTTGTGCAAGGGGGTTATTAAGAGCCCCCATAGCGATAGGAAGTTCTGGCCATAAATCTCTGACTTCAAATACCATGGGTACTTTTAACTTTTTAGCCGTAGAGACCGCAGGTAAAGCAATAGTTAAAGGCGTACTTGTTGCAAAAACCACATCAGCATCTTTAAAAGTTTTTCCCTTTTTAGCCGCATGAAAAGCAAATCTAAAAAATGCTTTAATGCGATCTATATAAGACATTTTATTATTATAATAGTTTGGAAACCAATGGACATGAATTCCTGCTTCATTCGTCACATACCAATCGGTTTGATCCGTTTCTTTAACCCAAGATGTAATCATATGGACTTCATGGCCAGCAGCAACTAAGCGACGAGCCATTTCATACGAACGAGTGCCACCTGACATTTCTGGTGTGTTAAAGTATTGATGGAAATAAAGAATTTTCATGAGTTCTCTCAGTTGATATTAAAAAGATCACGAGTATAAACTTTATCTACAATATCAAGCAGATCATCATCCATACGATTACATAAAACTAAATCAGATGATTTTTTAAAAGCTATAAGATTATGTTCAACAGGACATTCATTAAATATATCTAAGCTTAAAGTCGGTTCATAAATAACCACTTTAACACCGTTTTTTTGCAATGAGGAAATAATACTATGAATCGCAGAATATCTAAAATTGTCTGATCCATGTTTCATTATAAGTCTATATATACCTACTGTCTTAGGCTTAACAGATAAAATTCGATCAACTATAAATTTTTTCCTAGTATTATTTGAATTAACCACAGCTGTAATAATGTCGTTAGGAACATCTTTATAATTAGCTAATAACTGCTTTGTATCTTTAGGTAAACAATAACCTCCGTACCCAAAAGAGGGATTATTATAATAATTACCAATACGTGGATCTAAGCTAATACCGTCAATAATTTGTCTAGCATCAAGATTTTTTAATTCTGCATATGTATCCAGCTCATTAAAAAAAGATACTCTCAATGCTAAATAGGTATTTGCGAAAAGTTTAATGGCTTCAGCTTCATTTGAATTTGTCAAAAGAACCTCTACATCTTTTTTTAAAGCACCTTCCACCAGTAAACTAGCAAATTCGCGAGCTCTCTCTGATTTTTCACCTACAATAATTCTTGAAGGATACAAATTATCATATAAGGCCTTGCCCTCTCTTAGAAATTCAGGAGAGAATATCAAATTATCTGTATCAAATTTTTCTCTCGCCTTATCAACAAAACCTACTGGAATAGTTGATTTAATAACTATTAATGCTTTTCTATTAACTGTAAGAATATTTTGAATCACAGACTCTACAGATGAAGTATTAAAATAATTCTTTTCCTCATCATAATCTGTAGGTGTAGCAATAACAATTATATCTGACTGCTGATAAGCAGTTTTCCAATCTGCAGTAGCTGTAAGATTTAAATTATGGTCTTTCAAGTAAGAATTAATTTCAACATCTTGAATGGGAGATTTTTTTTGATTAACAAGATCTATACGATGCTTATCTGTATCTACTGCAATAACATTATTTCTTTGAGAGAGTAAAATTGCATTAGACAACCCTACATAACCTAAACCTACAATCGAAATGCTTTTCATTCAACCTAACCTTAAAATACAATAAACAGACAAATCAAAAGAAATATTAATATCATTATGGCAAAATTTTATGCCATCTTTCTGCAAAAGTGATATCTTACTAAGATAAAAATACAACAATATTCAAACCAACATTAATTTAAAAAACAACCACTAGTTATTTAATAAATATTTAACGTTTAATCATTTCCACATATAGGTCAATCATAGTCTGTACATTCCTATCCCAACTGTACTTATTCAGCGCATTATTAAAACCAGCCTCGCCAAGCTTTTGTCTAAGATCATAATCATTAACCAGTTTTTCTAGTTTATTACTCGCCTCAACTATATCCTCATAAGGAATGACAAAACCAGTAACATTGTTAGTTACAACTTCTGGTAAACCGCCAACATTTGATACAATAACAGGTCTACGCGCGGCATGTGCCTCTACAACAGCCACACCAAAACTCTCAAATCTACTTAATGCTACAAAAATATCAAATGATTTTAATTTTTCTGGAACATATTTATGATCTATACGACCTAAAAATTTAATTTTATTATCTAATTTTAGCTCTTTTACTAAAGCTTTTAATTCTGATTCTTTAGAACCAGCGCCTACAATTTCAAGAAATATTTTTTTTTGAGAATTATCTTTTAATAATTTTTTATTTAACAAAGCAAAAGACTTAATCAATATGTCAATCCCATATTGGTTTTCTAATCCCTTTATTGTGCCTATAATGATTTCATTAGAGTCTTTTTTATATTCAATATTTTCAAATTTACAGAATTCAACTCCAAATGGAGTGATAGCAATATCATTACTTTTAATAGGTAATAAGCTATTTATTTGTTCAGCCATTGCAAGACTAGTAGATGCTATCCTATCTGCAAATTTTAAATTCTTAACCACTAATTGTTTATGCAAAAAGGACTTATTAGGAAAAGCATACACATCACTCCCCCAAACAGACAACAAGGTTGGATGAAAACCTACCAATCTAGCAAGTGTTGCATAACCACTAGCATAATGGGCATTTACAATATCTGGATTAATTTTTCTTATTAAATCCTTTACTTTTTTCATATATAAGTAATAACCTAACATACCTTTATATGGAAGCTCATAAAAACTCACCTTAGAATTCAAACTTTCTAAAGGCTTATGCTGAGATATTAAATGAACATTAACTCCTTTTTCAGCTAGTGCATTTGCCCATCGAATAGTATGAATAGATGAAGCACCTGATAGTAAAACTATTTTCATAAATAACTATAACCTAAAAATTTCCAATTAATAAAGATAAGTTCTAATATCAAAAAATATTATTACTAATCTAATATCTAAAGTTGATTGTTCAAAATAAGAATTAAATATTTTGAAGGTATTTAGATATTCTAGAGGAAGCAATTCCACCACCATATAAATTCAATGGATCTTCAATTTTTTTGTCTAGCATCACTTTTGTATATTCAATAATTTTTTGAGTATCTGCACCGGCTAAAACATTGACACCGTGCTCAATCAATTCAACCCATTCAGTTTGGTCACGCATAGTAATACATGGTTTTTTAAAGAAAAAAGCTTCTTTTTGTACACCACCACTATCAGAAACCACTGCATTACAATGCTTTAATAACCAGATCATTTCTAGATACCCCACAGGCTCAAGCACTAACATTTCCAAATACAACCCTAAAGATTTTACAACTCTCTGTGTGCGGGGGTGTAATGGCAGCACGACTGGCAAAATATTTTTATGAATGTAATTCAGTGCATCCACAATAGCTTTTAAGCGTACAGGATCATCGGTATTTTCTGCGCGATGCAATGTAGCAACAATAAAATTACTTTCAGGTACGGCTTTAAGTGCTTCACCTTTTACTGCACGCTCAGCAAAGAACATTGATGAATCTTGCATTACGTCGCCCACATTTAAAATCTGAACTGGTTTAGCCTCAAAACCTTCATTTTTCAAGTTTTTAACAGCAGTCTCAGTTGGGCAGAATAAAATATCACTGACCTGATCCGTTAAAATACGGTTAATTTCTTCAGGCATACGCATATTAAAACTACGTAAACCCGCTTCAATATGTGCAACAGGAATATGTAATTTAGATGCTGCTAATGCACCTGCTAATGTTGAATTCGTATCACCATATACCATTAAACGATCTGGTTTTGACTCTAAGCAAATTTTTTCAATCGCTTCAAGCATACGACCAGTCATAGAACCGTGGCTACCACTATTAATATCTAATTGGTAATGAGGCTTTGGAATACCTAGTTGGTCAAAGAAAATATTAGACATGTTTGCATCAAAATGCTGACCGGTATGAATAATCTCTTCAGACAAACCCGCTGTTTTTTCAATCGCAGCTGATACTACACTCGCTTTAATAAATTGTGGGCGCGCGCCAATTACTGTAAGAATTTTCATATTAATTACCTTACTTTAAAATTTTTAATGTTTTGTGATAAACATCTGACATATTTTCTGCACACGATTGCCATGAGAAATTCGAATGTGCAAATTGTTTAGCTTCTACAGACATCGCTCGCCTAAGCTCAGTATCTAAAATCAGTTTTTTAATAGCATTTGCCGCTTGTTGAGGATTTTCACTATCTACAATAAAACCTGTTTTTCCATTTTGCACAACTTCAGGTAAGCCACCAACATTTGATACAACGACAGGAATACCCATAGCTTGAGCTTCAACCACAGCGACACCAAAGCTTTCCTGCCGACTGAGTGCAACATATATATCTAAGCGATTTAATTCACTTGGAACATCTTCATGAGACACAGATCCAGTAAAATGTGTTAGATGATCTATTCCCAATTCGACAGCAAGCTTTTTAAGTTCATCCATATCTGTCCCACCACCAACGACTCTAAAATTTAATTGGTTAGAAACTTCGGGAAATTCATTTTTTATATCGCTAAAAACTATCGATAAAGCTTTTAATAAGATATCTATACCGTATACATGTTTAAGTGTTTTGACCGTACCAATACAAATCGTTTGAACATTCGCATTTTTATTACAACCACTAGGATTAAATTTTTCTAGATCTACACCAAAAGGTGTAATTTCAATTTTTTTATGCCCGTCTACAAATTGCTGAGTTTGTTTGGCCATACTTAAGCTAGTAGATGCTATAACATCAGCACTGTTAAGATTTTGCTGGAGTAACTTTTTATGAAAAAGAGAGCGATAAGGAAATTCAAAAACATCACTTCCCCAAACAGAAAGCACAAAGGGGTGAAAGTTGGCTAAACGCGCAGTCGTACCATAACCACTAGCATAATGGGCATTCAAAAGATCTGGTTTAATTTCTTTTAAAAGTTTCTTTAGGGCAAACGCATTTAGGAAATATCCAAGGAATCCTTTAAATGGAAGGATTGATAAAGGAATGTTCTTTGGAAAATCCTCTCCCTTTGGTTGCTGAGAAATAACATGGACATTCATACCTTGTTCTGTTAAGTATTTTGCCCATTGTATAGTATGAATACTCATTGAATTGGATAAAAGAACGATTTTCATTTTATAGTCTCAAATTTAAGATTTCATCTTAGCTCTATTGATACAAAGTGATAAGTATATAATAAATATCAGCATCAATTTAGAGTCAGTAATAAATGAGCTAGGCCATGCAATAATAAGACCACAAAATATAGTAAAAATAACTAAATATGAAAAAATACTTCTATTTATCCAAGAAAAAAAAATAGAATAAAAATATAGGAAAAAAATTAAAACCGTGACAAAAAGCCCATATACAGCTATTAAAAAAACATATTCATTATCCATTGAACTTGATCCTTCAATATAATCTTTACCATGTCCAAAAAATAAAAAGAAATTATTCTCTCTTATCAGACTAATAACTTGGCTAGTTTTCTCCTCCCTAGCAACATAAGAAGATCTAGAAGTACCGTATTCAAATAAAGTGAATAAGTATTTTAACTTATCCATATAATTTAATAAAACAGAAGAAACAATAGGAATCAATATCATAATGAAAATTGAAAGCTTTTTAAAAATTGATATGCTTAACTTACCTAAACCAAAAAAACCAACTATAAAAATTGTAGACAAAATAGAAGCTACAAATGCAGTTTGAGATTGTGATAATAAAACACATGACAATGATATAAAGTAGAAAAACATACTAGACTTCTTATATTTTTCATTACAAAAATAATTAATTAAGAAAAAAATTGACAAAATAGCTGAAATAGATCCATTTTGGCCTGGTCCAGGACTTAACCCTAATGCTCTGCTTGCACCATTCAAAGAATATTCAATATGTAAATCACTTGAATATATATTACTAACCACAGCAACAGCACTATAATTAGAAAATTGCATATAACTAACAATAAAATTAGCCAAAATGTAAAACGAAAATATTTTAAAAATGTTATTTTCACTTAAATTAATATTTTTAAAATTTAACAATATAAGTATTACAGGTATAAATCTCAAAATTTCTGGTATATTTCTAAAAACATCACTACCAAGAAATAAAACAGGTAACGATGCACTCAAAACAACTCCAACAAAAATAAAAATAAAAATTTTTAAAGTTTCACTTACGTTTAAACTTTCTCTATTTATAAAAGACAAAAAAAACAAAGTTAAAATAATTAAAACATAATACTCATTTAAATATTTTGCAGGAAAAAAAAGTATAAAATAAATTAACACAGTAAATATTTTACTATTTATATCACGCAATAGCATATGAATAATCTTATCTTAAAAAAATTAAATTACTTCCAAAATTGAAAGTAATTGTATATCAACTTTAAATACTATTTCTATTTAAAGATCCTAATTAAACAATTCCAACACTGCACACTCCTCATTTTTAAGTCTTTCACACCATGTAGACAATTTTTTCAATTCCGTGTTATTTAATTCTTTTAACATACCTTCTCTCAGCATATCATTGTGAACTAAATTTTGAATATCTTGCGCGGCTTGCTCAAAAAAATCATCATTAGGATTGTAAATCAGTCCATTTATTTGATGCTTAATCCAAGATCCAGTATCACCATTATTAAGTGTTACAATAATTTTATTTGCTCTTATAGCTTCTAATAATGGGTTGCCTACATTAGAAGAATCATACATCGAGAAAAATATCTGTGATTCCTTTAATCTATTTACAGCCTCATGATGAGGCAAAGCACCTGAAAATTTTACATAAGGCTCAAGAGAGAGCGATTTAACCATTTGTTCTAATTTTTCTTTTAATCCCCCCCCTCCAATGATTTCGTACTCAAAATCAGTAAAACCATTGGCAACAAGTTGTTCTACAACCTTAATACATCGATCAACTCTTTTCCATCCTACCAATCTAGAAATAGATACAATCTTTATTTTATCTTTAGATAAGTCTGGCCACTTGCTATGCTCAATTACATTTACACCATTTGTCCAAAATTTAATATTCCCTAAATTATCAATACCTCTTATCTTTTTGAGTGCTTTATCACCCTCTGTACCATCATCTGTCATGATAGTTAAATCAGACTTCACTTTTAAAGCTAAAATCAAGTCTGCATTAAAAAGCAATCTCAACCATTGTTTATTTTCTAACATTTCATTTAAAAATGTTCCTTGGAATCTTGTTACGATTTTTTCATTTTTTAAAAATGGTTTAATAAGCGTTAATGCAAGTACGCCATGTAATTCATAGCCATAAACTACATCATAATTACCTGATTTTATTTTCTTGTAGCCCTGCAAAGCTAGTGCAAAAATCACCATTAAGCTGGCTATTTTGGAAAAAATTAGCTTTAAGTAGCGATTTGACATCTGGCGAAATTTCGTAATTGGCCAATAGAATCGAGAAACATTCACACCCTCTGGATTTATCTCTTTTTCATAAGAGTAATTTCCACCAGCATCATTATCACGAGCAACAATATAATCTACATTCCAACCAGACGAAGCATAATACTCTGGTGTTTTCCGAATAACTTGAATTGATTTTTCTTTAAAATCAATTCCAGACAAAAAGAGTATTTTCTTTCGTTCACTTAAATTTTGCATCATAAACCTATAAATTTTTTATTGGCTTAGCTGGAATACCTGCTAAAACAACATTTCCGTCAGGATAACTTTTTGTAACTACAGCTCCTGCTGCAACAATAGTTTTTCGTCCTAAAACTACTCCAGGCAAAAGCACCACATTCATACCTATCCATGATTGATCACCGATTACTACGTTTTCACCGTCTGTATGACCATCCAAAGAATTAAAATCATGATTGGCTGTAATTATTCCCACATTAGGGGCAATATATGTTCCATGCCCGATCTCAATTTTTCCTTTAAAATTCTGAAAATACGTACCTGGAGATTGAAAATTATTTAAATCATCAGGATGAAAGGATAAATTCTTAGGATTTGAAACTATTACATTCAATCCTGCTGGAAAAGGCAAAGGTGGTGCTAACCTTAGAATATTACGGGTCCAAATAGCTCGTATGGACCATCGATATCCACTAAAGCCCTTATCGAAATGTCGACCAGTTAGATATTTTTTATCAAAAAAAATACTTAAAAAAGCATTTAATAACGGCCTAAATATACCAAAAATGCTTTTTAATGTTTTCTTAATACTCATAAATACCCAATTATAAAAGAAATAATTAAACCAGCGAGACTCCATATACCAACTATTGGCATTGTGGAAGTGAATATGTCAGATATATGACGCAAATTAATTTCTGAACATCTGAAAAATACAATATTACAAATCAAATAAAATACTGCGCCAGAAAAAATATACCATTCAGATAATGAGTTACGATCAATATTATACGCAATATATAAGGCGCCTATACGTAGTATTAGTCCAAATACAGTTAGGACTAACATTGATCGTTGCCACCCCCTTACATGCATACACATAGAAATTGGCGAAGCGATAAATTGCAATACCATCCATGGTATCATCCACAGCACCAACTCTCCCGCCCTCTGCCATTCCTCACCAAATATTAATGGAAAAACCACAGGTGAAATAAAACCTATAAATATTAAAGGTCCTATTCCAATCTTGGTAAGACTTGATACCACATTCGCTGTAAAGTTACCTAAATTATTAATACGATATTCTTCAGCAGCTCTTGATAAATAAACTTGAGAAATTGCTCGCCCAATTAAACCCAAAGGCGCACTCATTACCTTTGATGCTAATAGTAAATAACCTACTTCTGGGCCTATTGCCATGGCTGCAATTAATATTAAGGGTATTTGAATTGCAGCTGTATTTGCAAATGACTCAAACGTTGAATATTTAGGAAATTTTTCATATTCTTTCAGTTGAGTTTTCATATTTTTCCAACTTACAAGCTGGAATTTTTTATTGTCTTCTTGCCACGCCTTTTTAATTAATCCCCAAATTCCTGCTCCACTTAAAAAGAGTTGGCCAAATAGTAAGCCAATTGGTGTAAAACCTAGTAATCCAGTACCAATCTGTACACCAGAACCAATGGTCGACTGCATTATTTTAGTTTGAGCAATAGAAGAGAAATATTTTTTTCTTGTAGCCCAATTTTGGGCAGCTGAATATACAGCTGTTAACCATATACCTAATGGCAACATCCATAAATAATTATATAGTTCTGACGCGCTAAACAAGCTAACTAATTCATTTGGCCAAATTACTAATATTAAAGAAAAAATAATCGTTAAAAGCGTTGCAAACACTAAGGATAAAACAAATAGACTCGCCGCATCTTCATCTTTCTCTGGTAATGAAATGGCTATTTCCAATCTAAGACATGCAACAACTGAGCCCATTCCAACAATAGCAGTATAAATTGCAAATAGAGCAAAATCATTCGGACTATATAAACGAGTCAATATGGGTAGAGCTAAAAAAGTAATACCTTGTGCGAAGGCCGTGCTCCCTGCCAAGAGTCCTACGGCCTTCAAAAAGCCTCCTTGTGCATTTAACTTTGCATTAACTCTATCAAGAAGGCTTTTCACAACTTAGTTACTCAACAATGCTGTAACAATTTTTTCTTGTGATTCAACTGTCAAATAAGGATGCATCGGCAAACTCATTACACGTTCAGCAATTGCATCACCTACAGATAAAATAGCATTTTCATTGGCAACCGCAGGCTGCTTATTCAGTGGAATCGGGTAATGCACAGCAGTTGGAATCCCTTGAGCTTTCAATTTTTCCTGAACTTCACTCCGATTATCCACCTGAATCGTATATTGTGCCCACGCACTTTGGTTATGCGCTTCAATAAATGGAGTTGTTAAAATACCGGCTTCATTGAATAACTTTGTATAAGTTTCAGCTACACGCTGGCGTGCCTGCATTTCATCATCCAAAATTTCTAATTTTGGCAATAAAATAGCAGCTTGTAAGGTATCTAAACGACTGTTCACCCCCACACGAATGTGATGATAACGACGGTCTTGTCCATGACGGGCAATTTGACGGATCACTTTTGCCAGTTCTTCATCATTGGTAAAGATCGCTCCACCATCTCCATAACAACCTAAAGGCTTACTTGGGAAAAAGCTGGTACAAGCCACTGTACTCAAATTACAGCTTTTACGACCCTTATAGGTTGCACCAAAACTTTGTGCAGCATCCTCAATCACAGGAAGATTATATTTGGCTGCAATGGCATTAATGGCATCAAAGTCAGCACACTGACCATATAAGCTGACAGGAATAATGGCTTTAGTGCGTGGTGTAATAGCAGCTTCGAGTTTTTCTACATCCAGATTATATGTTTTAGGATTAACATCCACATAGACAGGCGTCGCACCCAATATTGCAACTGTCTCAGCAGTGGCAATATAGGTAAACCCAGGCGTAATCACTTCATCACCTGGACCAATCCCAAATGCCATTTGGGCAATTTGCAAGGCGTCGGTACCATTTGCACAGGTAATACAGTATTTTGCACCTACATAAGCAGCAAGTTTTTCTTCTAACTCTTTTACCTCAGGACCTAAAATGTATTGACCATGGGTTAATACATTTTGAATACCCGCTTCAATCTTATCTTTTAAACGAGCTTGCTGAGCTTTTAAATCAATAAATTCAATCATGTTTATGCCTGTTCTTTGATTACAGTGCTACCAGACAATCGGTATATCGCACCTGTATGTGAACACACAGATTCTGCATTACCGGTTAAAGGTAAATCTAACTGTTCACCGAACTCACTCATCCAACCAATTTGTTTTGCTGGAACACCTACCATCAATGCATACGCCGGTACGTCTTTATTAATTACTGCACCAGCACCGACAAACGAGTATTCACCAATCGTTACACCACAAACAATCGTACAGTTCGCACCTAATGTTGCACCCTTTTTAACCAAAGTATTGCGATATTGGTCTTTACGTTCAATTAAAGAGCGTGGGTTATACACATTGGTGAAAACCATGCTTGGTCCGCAAAATACACCTTCTTCCAAGGTCACGTTATCGTATACCGACACGTTATTTTGAACTTTACAATGGTCGCCAATAATGACTTTATTGCCAACGAATACGTTTTGTCCTAAAGATACGCCTTGACCGATTTTGGCACCGCCACATACGTGAACAAAATGCCAAACTCGCGAATCGCTTCCTATTTGCGCACCCTCATCAACAATCGCTGTTTCATGTTGATAAAAACTCATGCTGACTTCACCTTAGCAAGTAAAGGATGTGGATTTTCAGGATGTTCAACCACTGGTGTAACACGTATTACTTCTACAGTTTCAATTGCGGCACGATTTTCTTCAACACCATAACCCTTACCTTCTAAAATACGCTGGTAACTTTGGGTATGTAAGTCAGTGAAGCCGCCTGAAAATTCAAGCTCTTCGTTTTCAATGGTGATACTACGGTAAGTTAATTTCTCACCTTGAACTGCATTTTCTGGTAAATTTTTGGCATCAATCGACAAGAACCAACGTACACGCGCACGCTCATACTCTAAATAACCCGATGCTGTTTTTTCATCACGATAATGCACTTCATTTTTCACAATTTTGCCAAAAATAAAATGCAGCATGTCATAAAAGTGCACACCGATATTGGTTGCTACGCCACCCGATTTATTATCTACCCCTTTCCATGATTTTAAATACCACTTACCACGAGAGGTTAAATAAGTTAAATCCACATCGAAAATCTTACCTGCAGGTGCAGCCTGAACTTTATCGCGCAATGCAATAATTGAAGGGTGTAAACGCAACTGTAAAATCGAGTTTACTTTGGCACCATATTGTTTTTCATATTCAGACAAAAGGTTTAAATCTTCTGAATTCAACACCAGTGGTTTTTCACAAATCACATCTATGCCATTTTTTAAGGCATATTTCATATGAGGTGCATGTAAATAGTTGGGTGAGCAAATTGCAACATAATCCAGCTTTTCACCTTTAAGTTTTCGATCCTCTACATAGGCTTCAAATTCTTCAAATTCGGTAAAAAACTCAGCTTCAGGAAAATGACTGTCCATAATACCAACAGAATCGTTGACATCCATTGCTACAGCCAAAGTGTTGCCTGTTTCTTTAATTGCTTTTAAATGACGTGGTGCGATATAACCTGCTGCACCAATCAGGGCAAATTTTTTCATATTTTTACTACAATCTATTTTGGGTGAATCTTATAAACGGAATACGGTAAAACCTTGTGCTGTCATTTCATCACGGTTAAACAAGCTTTTTACATCGGTCAATACAGGTTGTTCGGCTTTAACATAGGCACGTAACTGTTCAGGACTCAAAGCACGAAACTCATGATGTCCCACAGCAACGACTAAACTGTCCACTGGGTGTTCAGCATCTACCTGAACTAAGTCAATTCCATATTCATGTTTGACTTCTTCGGCATCGGCCCAAGGGTCACACACTGCAACCTTAATGCCCCATTGATCGAACTCTTTAATTACATCTACAATTTTACTGTTACGAATATCTGGGCAGTTTTCTTTAAAAGTGATACCTAAAATACCAACAGTGGCTTTGGTTACATCAATATTATTTTTCACCATTTTTTTAATGGTGGCACGTGCCACATAACGCGCCATGTTGTCGTTAATACGACGGCCTGCCAAAATCACTTGTGGATGATAACCAACTTCTTCTGCTTTATGGGTTAAATAGTACGGATCAACCCCAATACAATGCCCTCCGACTAAGCCAGGACGGAAAGGCAAAAAGTTCCACTTACTGCCTGCAGCTTCCAGCACATCTAAAGTATCAATACCAATACGAGAGAAAATTACTGAAAGCTCATTCACCAAGGCAATATTTAAATCACGCTGAGTATTTTCAATAACTTTTGCTGCTTCCGCTACTTTAATACTCGATGCTTTATGTGTACCCGCAGTAATAATGCTGGCATAGACTTGATCTACAAGTGTGGCAATTTCTGGGGTACTACCACTGGTAATTTTTTTAATTTTAGTCAGGGTATTGACTTTATCGCCTGGGTTAATACGCTCTGGACTATAACCTGCAAAAAAATCCTGATTAAACTTTAAACCAGACACTTGTTCCAATACTGGAATACACACTTCCTCTGTAGCCCCTGGGTATACCGTAGACTCATACACCACGACATCACCACGATTTAACACTTTACCCAATGTTTCACTGGCTTTTCTTAAAGGAGTTAAATCAGGGCGGTTCACTTCATCTACAGGCGTTGGCACAGTTACAATGAAAAAATTACAGCTTTTTAAGTCATCTAAATTGGCCGAATAGGTCAATTGTATCGCTTGTTTTAGTTCCTCTGGAGATACTTCTAAAGTGTGATCTTGCCCACTTTGTAATTCTTGTATGCGTTTTTGATGAATATCAAAACCCACCACTGGCATTTTTTTCCCGAATTCAACTGCCAAGGGTAAACCAACATAGCCTAAACCAATAACGGCAATTTTTAGCTCAGAGAGTTGTAGCATTTTAGCGCCTATAAATTTATATCTGTATTATATGAAAAAGAGTCTTTCGGCAGGAATACTAGCAGAAATTTATGAAATTTCTATTATGATTTGTGCTCAAATTACTTAAAATAGATCACAGTGTATAGTTTTGGTGAATATTCACCTTTTTATTTAGAATAACGATCTAATTTTTACTTACTATCATTTTTTACTTGATGCTTCTGACAAATATGCAAATTGAATACAAATTGCTATGTACCTATTTTACAAGTTCGGTAAAATGACAGTAATTTACTCAAAACGATTTTAAAAAATTTAATAATGGAATCTCGCGTGCGACACTTTCAATTGGCTGTTTTATTGGCATGTGGCATTGCCACTACAGGATGCGCTGTCACTTCTGGTTTACAAACCTATGACCTACCTCGTGAAGGGGTTTATACCACCGACTTGGGCACAGCTGTCAATGTGATTAAACTCACGCAAGACTCAATGCTTGCGGTGCAGCCTGCAGTTCACAATATTCAACAAGACTATGCGCATTTATTTCATACACCACAGCGTCAATACACTTTAAGTTCAGGCGATATTCTCTCTATTTATTTATGGGCATATCCTGAAATTACACCACCGACCAATACCATTAGTAACGAAAAAGCCGTTGAGTCAAATGGTTATCAAATTGACTCACAGGGTTATATTCAGTTTCCTATTATCGGGCGTTATAAAGCTGCAGGTAAATCTTTAGCGCAAGTGAATCGTGAGTTGCGCGGTCAATTGGCACGTTATTTAAAAACCCCTGATGTGATTGTACGAGTCTTGTCTTACCAAGGGCAGCGATACTCGGTACAAGGCAATGTAATGAACGGTGGGCAGTTCTATTTAAGTGACCAGCCGACCAGTGTCTATACCGCTTTAGGTCTGGCGGGTGGTGTCAATGCCCAACAAGGTGACAATGCTTCTATGACTTTAGTCCGTCAGGGGCGTAGCTATCAACTCAATACCGTAGAGTTGGAAAAAGCAGGCTTGTCATTGCACAACTTACTCATTCAGCCGAATGACACCTTGTATGTCAACAACCGTGAAAACCAAAAAATTTATGTGATGGGTGAATCGGGTAAAAATCAATCGCTCCCTATGCGTGATCAAGGCATGAGCTTAAGCGATGTATTAGGTGAAAGCCTAGGCTTAAACCCACTGTCTGCCAGCCGCAGTAAAATTTATGTGGTGCGTAGCCAGCCCAATGCGGCACATACCGAGGTCTATCACATGGATTTAACCAGCATTGCCGACTTTGGCCTAGCCAATCAGTTTAAAATGCGCAGCAATGATATTGTCTATGTCGATGCTTCAGGCTTGGCACGCTGGCAACGTGTGGTTAACCAAATTATTCCATTCTCAAATGCTTTATATAACCTAGATCGTTTGGGGAACTAATGAAAATTAATCACATTTTGGTGGTGTGTATTGGTAATATTTGCCGTAGCCCCATGGCAGAATATTTTTTAAAGCAGCAATATCCACACTTACATATTGAATCTGCAGGTATTTCAGGCTTGGTGGGCCATGCAGCCGATGACAAAGCCCGTTTATGCATGCAACGTCATGGCATCGACATGAGTCCACACGTGGCAAAAAAACTTAATGCAGACTTAATTAAAAAAGCTGACCTGATTTTGGTGATGAGCCAAAATCAACAAAAGCATGTGGAACAAACTTGGCCATTTGCTAAAGGCAAAACTTTTAGATTGGGGCACTGGCAAAGTAAAAATGTTGCTGACCCATATCAGCACGATCAGGCCGTATTTGATGAAACCTGTCAGTTGATTCAAACCTACATTGCCGACTGGAAAAAATATATCTAGCTTCTTGATATTCTAGCTTTTTTAAAATTCTACTTTTTTGATATTTAAACTATGAGCCAAACCGCCAACACCGAAGATACCATTGATTTAAAGGAATTATTTTTTTCCTTAATCGCACAATGGAAAATGATTACCCTTTGCGTTCTATTCAGTATCGTCTGCGCTTTACTGTATTTAAGAACCACGCCAGACACCTATGCAGTAGATGCTTTGGTACAGGTCGAAGACAGCAAAGGGGCCTCTGCAGCGTTATTGGGTGATCTGTCCAATATGATTGAGCAGAAATCGCCTGCACAAGCTGAAATTGAAATTTTAAAATCACGTTTGGTGTTGGGCAGCGTGATTGATCATCTGAATTTAAATATTCGCGTTTCAGGTACAGAAGACAGTTTTTGGAATCGTTTAATTGCCAAGCATGAATATGACAGTGAATATTCATCTCAGTCAGTGCTATTTAAAGACAATCAAAAAAGTTTTGATATTCGCCAGTTCGATATCCCGCAATATTTTCAAGATAAAAACTTAATTTTAAAATTTGCACAAGGCAAATACAGCCTAACCGATGCAGCAACCGAACAGGTGGTTTTTTCTGCACCTTTAAACCAAGTCAGTCAATTACAGTCTGAATTTGGGCTGTGGAAAGTCGCAATTTTTAGTCAAGACAGCTTTAACGCTGCCTATAACATCCGAAAGCAAAGCCTGCCTGCTGCGATGAAAAGCTTAACTGGCAACTATTCAGTAGCAGAAAAAGGTAAGTTAACAGGCGTGTTGGGGCTGAATTACCAAGGGTCAGACAAACAACACATTACCCAAGTACTGAATGCCATTTTAGCAGCGTATAGCCAACAAAATATTGAGCGTCGTAGTGCAGAAACAGCACAGACCTTAAAGTTTTTGGAAGACCAACTCCCAGAACTGAAACAACAATTAGATGTGGCAGAACGTGAATTTAACCGTTTCCGCCAACAATTTAATACAGTCGATGTGACCAAAGAATCTGAGTTATATTTAACCCAAAGTATTACTTTGGAAACCCAAAAAGCGCAGTTAGAGCAACAAGTGGCTGAAGCTGCTGCCAAGTACACCAACGAACACCCTGTGATGCAGCAAATGAATGCGCAACTGGGGGCAATTAACAAACGCATTGCAGAGTTAGACGGCACGCTCAAACGCTTGCCAGAATTACAACGCCAATATTTACAACTGTTCCGTGAAGTAGAAGTCAAACAACAGCTGTATACAGGCTTGCTTAACTCTTACCAACAACTGCGGATTGCTAAAGCAGGTGAAATTGGTAATGTGCGTATTGTCGATACTGCGGTAGAGCCGATTGAGCCAATTAAACCAAAGAAATTACAAATTCTGATTTTGTCGGTTTTCTTGGGTGGTTTTCTGGGCACATTGTTGGCCTTACTGCGTAACATGTTGCGCTCAGGTATTAAAGACTCGAATCAGATTGAAAATGAACTGGATTTACCTGTTTATGCCACTGTGCCACGTTCACCTGTGCAAGAAAGCCGTATTAAAATTCTGAAAAAGAAAAAGCATATTCCTATTCTTGCGGTGAAACACAGTGATGATATTGCGATTGAAAGCCTGCGCAGCATGCGTACTGCCATTCACTTTGCCTTAAGCAGTGCCAAAAATAATATCATTATGATTTCTGGCCCTGCGCCAGAGTTGGGTAAATCGTTTATTTCAACTAACCTAGCCACCATTTTGGCGCAAAGTGATAAGCGCGTATTATTGATTGACGCCGATTTACGTCGTGGCTATATGCACAAATACTTTAATTACGACCCTAAGCCTGGCTTAACCGAATACCTGAATGGTCAGCAAGAGTTAGGCAGTATTGTACGCAGTACTGAAGTTGAAAACTTAAGCATCATCAGCCGTGGTAAAAGCCCATCTAACCCTTCAGAGCTATTAAGTACACAAAAATTTGCAGACATGCTCACGCACTTGTCGAGTCAGTTTGACCATATTCTGATTGATACCCCACCAGTTCTTGCGGTCACCGATGGGATTATTATTTCACAATATGCGGGTGTGAATTTGGTGGTGGCACGTTATGCCAAGACTCAAATGAAAGAGCTTGAACTGACTGTCAACCGCTTTGAACAAGCTGGCGTGAAAGTCAACGGCTTTATTTTGAATGATATTCAACGTGAAGCGGGTGGCTATGGTTATGGCTATGGTTATAACTATGCTTATGCCTATAAAGCCAATAAGGATGAGGATTGATTTATTCAATCTACCCTTTTTGCTGGTGCTAGGCTTTCCCCTTAGTCAAAGGTGAGCTATATATAGCAAAAGCCACCAACGTTAAAATCCCTCCTAACCTCCCTTTCTTACGCAAGAGTTTAAAGCTGTGCTTAAACTCTTGCTCAGGGAGGAACTCTATTACAAAGTTCCACTTGTGCTTCTCCCCCTTTGTCAAAGATGAGCTATATGCTCGTGCTAACCTCCCCCTTTATCAAAGGTGAGCCATATATGGCGCAAGGAGGGGGATTAAAAAAATCTAAAAAGATGAGCTATGTATGTCGCAAGAAAGCTAATTAAAAATAAACCACTTTTAAAAACAAAGAATAAAAAACCATGCAACCCTATAACAAAAATTTAAAATATAACGCACGACAGTTAAGAAACAATATGACCGAAGCAGAACAAAAACTCTGGTTACGACTGCGTCAAAAACAACTCTTGGGCTTACAGTTTTACCGGCAAAAGCCTATTCTGAATTTTATTGTAGATTTTTACTGTCCTGCGGCAAGTTTAATTATTGAATGCGATGGCAGCCAACATTTGAACGAAAAAGGCTTAAAGTATGATTTATTACGTGATCAGGCTTTAACACAGTTAAATTTAACGGTGTTAAGATTTAACAATTTACAAATTTTGCATGAACTCGATGCAGTCGTCCAAACGATTGAAAATGTGATTTTAAGTCAACACGCTGATAATCCCTCCTAGCCTCCCTTTAAAAAGGGTGGGAGCATTTATTACAAAGCCCTTACTAGTGCTAGCCTCCACCGTTTACAGAAGAACTTTCTTCTGAAATTTACAACAATACTCAACAATTCACATTGCAAAAATCCACTCAAAAACCTATCTTGGTTACAGTTTATAAACGCTGAGAATATATAAGAATGTTTCCACCCAAAGCGCTGTTGGCGACACTGGCATTAAGCTCATCCTTAACCTTTGCCCAAGGCATTGTCTTAAATGACCAAAACTTACGTACCGATTTAAACTGGCTAAATCAGCAAGGCGTCATTCAAATTAGTACGTCAACTTGGCCTATGAGTGGTGATGAAATTCAACGTGCACTTTCTCAAGCCAATGTCAGCAACAACAATCAACAAAAAGTCATAGATGCAGTGGTGGCACATTTAAATGCCAATAACCAACTACTCAAAGCCTCGCTTTTTGCAGAAACAGATCAAAAGAATATTCCACAGGCCTTTGGCGACCAACAAAAAGCACAATATCAAGCAGGTTTGGAACTCAATGCAGGCAATCAAAACTGGGATGCTAAAATTAGGGTCAATGCAGAAAAAGACCCACAAATTGATAACGGTCAAGATGTCAATGTTGAAGGTTCCTATATTGCAGCCAAGCTTTGGAATCAATGGCTCATTGCTGGGCAAATTCCAACCTACTGGGGGCCTGCACATGACGGCAGTTTAATTCGTGGCGATGCTAGCCGCCCAGTTTACGGCGTAACCATGCAGCGTGCCGAACAACAAGCCTTCAGCAACAAATGGTTGTCATGGATTGGCCCATGGCAATATCAGGCCTTTGCAAGTCAGTTGCATGATTATGATGCTGTACCCGATGCCAAATTGATTGGTTTACGTGTCACTGCACAACCGCTGCCTTATTTGGAATTGGGTGCTTCACGTGCCTTTCAATGGGGGGGTGAAGATCGTCCAGAAAGCTTGAACTCACTTTGGGATGCTTTTGTTGGTAATAAAGACAACGGCGGCACAGGCGAACCCGACCCATCTAACCAAATTGCAGGCTTTGATGCGCGTTTGAACCTACAACCCTTAGTACAAGTTCCAATGGGAATCTATGCACAATTTGCAGGTGAAGACGAAGCAGGTGGCTTACCTGCTAAAAAAATGTATCTGGCTGGCTTAGACTATTCATCAAGCTATCAAGATATGCCGTTCCAACTCTATACCGAATGGGCAGATACCCGTACTAACGGTAAAGCATTAGGCATCACTTATAACCATACCAATTATACTGACGGTTTCTATCAGCATGGCTATCCTTTAGCACATGCTATGGGTGGTGATGGACAAATGATTTCAGTCGGTGGTGATATTCGTTTTGATCGTATGAACCGCGTGAATGCACGTATGCTGTTTGCCAAATTTGATCAGGCGGCTAATCGACGAGCGAGAGGCGAAACCAATAAAGCTTTCCCAGAAAAAGATCATTTAAAAGCTTTGGATTTGACTTGGACACACTATTTACGTCCAGATATTCCACTTAAACTGAATGGCTGGATTAGCGATTCAGATGTCCATGGCAATGATGGTGGTGCATCGATTGGCATTGAATTTCCTTTAGAAAAAGGGCTGTTTTCTTATTAAGTCTATAAGCTAGACCGAAAATACATCATGGATGAGATCGACACCGATTTCATCCATTTTATTTTGCATCATGCTCTAAAGCCCACACAGGCTAAACTTAACGTAAAATTTCAGGCAATCCCTTATAATTACGGTTTTTACCCAATTCAATTTTCATCTTTTGCAGCATTTGATACGGTTGTTGCTGCACAAACATATTCACAAAGCTTAAAGGAATGGCACCTTCAGGGTTGGCATAGCCATAGGTACTGACCTTTACTTTCTGATTGCCCAATTTCTGAAAGGTCCAGTCGCCTTCGTAATCTTGAATACGCACATAATCTGGGTTCAAGGGATAGCCCCCCTCAATGGCTTTATTTTGAATACTGATAATACCTTGTGCATCTTTACTCATTTTACCTTTGACCACTAAATCACGATCTTTTAGCGGAAAAGGAAAATCCAGCACCATATACAGCAAGAACTCACCTTTTTGGTCATCACGTGACAAAACTTTGACACTGCCCACATAAGGCACCCATTTCACGGCATGATCGACATCTAAAATTAAAGCCGCTGCTTTTTCTAAAGGCACATTAAAGGTAGTTTCTGCCTTGTATAAAAATACAGGACTAGACTGCTGTTGATAGGTCCAGACTTTAATATTGTTTTTATGAATACTGAGTTTGGCATGTTCAAGGCTTTGCGCATGCGTGATACAGCTACAGGCGATCATGCCAAGAATTGGCAGAATTTTTTTCATTATCTTGTGCATCTTATTTTAGTTTTATGTGGGGTCTGATGCGTTATCATCCATGACATCAGACCCTAGTTTTAACTGCAGATCACGATTTGTTCAAGCAGTTTTTATTATTTTATCATCAGAGGCGATTTAAACTTGAATATCGTTAAAGCCTAGTACATCTTTCATGTCGTATTTACGGGCTTCACGTCCCACCACCCACGCTGCAGCACGCACGGCACCTGCAGCAAAGTTCATGCGGTTGGTGGCTTTGTGGGTAATTTCCACACGCTCGCCATCGGCAATAAACATCGCAGTATGTTCACCCACAATGTCGCCACCACGAATGGTTTGGAAACCAATACTTTTACGCTCACGTGGCCCTGTGTGTCCTTCGCGGCAGTAAACAGCGTCTTGTTTTAAATCACGACCTAAGGTTGCTGCAATGGCCTCGCCCATCATCAATGCCGTGCCTGATGGTGCATCGACTTTATGACGATGATGCGCTTCAATCACTTCAATATCCACACTATCACCAAAGACTTTGGCTGCCAATTCCAGCAGTTTAATAGATACGTTTACCCCTACTGAATAGTTGGCGGCATATACCACAGGCGTCTGTTGAGCCGATTCTTCTAAGAGTGCTTTTTGTTCATCATTCATGCCTGTGGTGCCAATCACAATCGCCACGCCTGCTTCACGACAAAGCTTTAAGTGCTGTGCAGTAGCAACTGGTGCGGTAAAGTCGATTACGACATCACAGTCAGCTAATACTTGTTCTAGGCTACCCACGACTTTCACACCGAGTGTACCCACACCTGCCAGCTCTCCCGCATCTGCCCCCAAGAGACTGCTTTCTGGGCGTTCGACTGCAGCTGCCAATTGGTAGCCTACTTCTTGAACGGCTTGAATTAAGATGCGTCCCATGCGGCCGCCTGCGCCTAATACACCAATGCGTGGAGTTGCTGACATAGCATATTCCTAAAATAGATTCTAAATTGTGCTTACTATATCAAAACTCGCTGCCTAGACTAAGTTTGTCAGCCAAGTTTCTGGGTTTATTTTTATCGGAAAGCAACTGTGACTGGGCTGCTGATGATCACTTTAAATATCTCAGGCAAACTTTTATCAAAGCGGTGCTAAAAATTTATCTCAAAATACTCATTTTTTATTTTTATTTCACAAATTTGCAAACTTGTATGCGCAGACTAGCCTGCACGCATGAGAACAATTGTAAAAATGAAAGGGGATTTACATGCATACAAAGAAAATGGTCGCAGCATTACTGCTCAGCATGACCGCAGGACACGTTTTGGCAGAACCAGCAATTCAAGCAGGCGATACACTAGAAAGCCTGTCTAAAGTCCGTATTAGCGTGACGCTACAAGAACCTCTTGCTGTTGAAGTCGATGCACCTGAACTAGAAGAAACAGCACCAACGGAAAATGTGGTTGTTGCAACCGTTCAACCACAAACTGTCGTTAAAACAGCAACGACTGAAATGGTGGATGTTTTAGAGATTGATGTACCTGAAGTCGAATAAGCGTACAGCAGATACAACAAAGGCGATCTTCAAGATCGCCTTTATTTTTGAGTTTAGATAAGGTCGTGCTTTGACATACCTAACCTAGGTTTCCTTAATCAAACAAACGATCAAAGAAAGACTTTTTCTTTGGTGATGACTGACTGCCCTCACCTTCCATCGTCGTCTGCAACTCTTTTAACAATTCACGCTGACGTGCAGTTAAATTCACAGGTGTTTCCACCACAATACGGCAGAGTAAATCGCCCTGCATACTGCTACGCACAGGTTTTACCCCTTTACCACGCAAACGGAATAATTTACCCGTCTGTGTTCCCTCAGGCACTTTCAGACTCACGCGACCATCTAGAGTAGGAATTTCAATTTCCTTACCTAAAGCAGCATCGGCAATGCTAACAGGCACATCCATATACAGATCAGCACCATCACGCTGGAAGATTTCATGCTCGCGCACCACTACTTCTACGTATAAATCTCCCGATTGACCATCACGAATGGCTTCACCTTTACCTGTTAAGCGTACGCGGTCGCCATTGTCCACGCCAGCAGGAATGGTCACCTCAAGGGTTTGCTGACGATCTGACACACCCGAACCATGACATTTTTTACATGGGTTCTTGATGATTTTGCCCTGACCACGACAGGTACTACAGGTTTGCTGTACCGAGAAGAAACCTTGCTGCATGCGTACTTGACCCGCACCATGACAGGTTGGACAGGTTTCAACATCATTTGGATTTTCCGAGCCTTTACCATCACAAGCTTCACATGGCGCAGGTGCTGTAAAGGTGATGGTTTTCTTAACGCCTTTGACTGCTTCTTCAAGCGTCAATTCCATCACATAGCGTAAGTCTGAACCACGGCGTTGACGTTGCTGGCCACGCCCCCCCCCACCAAAGGCTCCACCGAAAATATCTCCAAACTGGCTGAAAATATCTTCCGCACTGAAACCACCGAAGCCGCCAGCACCACCGCCCATACCACCTTCAAAGGCTTGATGGCCCATACGGTCGTACATGCTGCGTTTTTCGCTGTCTGACAGAACTTCATACGCTTCTGAAGCTTCTTTAAACTTCTCTTCAGCTTCAGGATTGTCCGGGTTACGGTCTGGATGATATTTCATCGCCAACTTACGGTAGGCTTTTTTAATTTCATCATCACTAGCGGTTTTAGAGACGCCCAAAACCTCATAATAATCACGTTTAGCCATGTCTGGCGATGCTCCTCACGGAATTCTATTTAAAACTTAACTGAAGTCTGAAATTGGGGTCAAACTGAGTTTTACAAGGGAAAGCTGTTAAAAATTTTAGCTGAAGTGCTTTAGATGAAGTTCAAGCCATTAGAACACAGCTTTATTTTTCAAAAATTTGGATAGCCCTTTAATCCAAGCATTGATTAAAAATAAGAAGGCAATCACGGCAAAGACCACACCTGCTACGGTGCAGGCTTTGACCCATAAAAAGGCATCCCAAGGAAAGAAGGCCAATGGAATAAACCACAATGCAGCAAACAATGCCAATACACTGTAAATCACCACATTACGCATGATCCATAAAGCCTGTGCCTGTAACCAGACTTCAGTGCTATCGACCACAATCACTTTTCGTGCATACCAATACGCCAATGCACCACTCACCACAGTAAATAAAGCAAAAAACATAAACACGTAAGAGATCGCAACGGAACGGCGAAACTTTAACAAGTTATCTTGCTTCATAATGTGATTTAACCCCATCTGTGCCATGCTTTATTTTTTAATCTGGCGCATGCTGTAACGTATGCAAAGGCTGAAAAATATAAGGTGCTACTATATTGAAATTTTCCAAGTTTCGCACCCGTTATTATGTCACTTTTACAGATTATGTGGATTTTTTTTCACTTTAAACCACTGTGCATATAATGCAGGTAAAAAGAACAGGGTTAATAGGGTCGCGACAATTAATCCGCCCATAATCGCCACAGCCATCGGGCCAAAGAAAATACTGCGAGAAAGTGGAATCATGGCCAATACTGCCGCCAAAGCGGTCAGTACAATTGGACGACAACGGCGCACCGTAGCGTTAATAATCGCGTCCCACTGCGATTCCCCAGCCCGAATATCCTGCTCAATCTGATCAATTAAAATCAAGGAATTGCGCATGATCATGCCAGATAAGGCAATCGTGCCAAGCATCGCCACAAAACCAAAGGGTTTGTTAAACAGCAACAGGAACAATACCACACCAATAATGCCAAGCGGCGCAGTCAAAAATACAATGAACGCACGAGACATGCTACGCAGCTGAATCATTAACAAGGTCATCACCACTGCAAGGAAAAATGGCATGCCTGCATTGACTGACTTTTGCCCACGTGCCGATTCTTCAACCGTGCCACCCACTTCAATTAAATAGCCACTTGGCAACTTTTCACGCAGGGCCGCCATCGGTTCAGACAGTTCTGCCACCACTGTTGCAGGTTGCAAATTGCTACGAATATCACCACGTACGGTAATGGTCGGCAAGCGGTTACGATGCCAAATTAAGCCTTCTTCAAAACGGTATTCAATTTGTGCAATTTGCGCCAACGGCACCGATGTTCCACGTGAAGTCGGTATAGCCAAACTGCTTAAAGATGCGACATCTAGGCGCTCGGTTTGATCACCACGTAAACGGATTTCAATCAGTTCACGTTTTTCACGATACTGGTTAATAGCCGCGCCACTGATAGAGCTATTAAGGAAGTTAGCTAAATCCAGACTCGACACCCCCATTTGACGGGCACGGTCTTGATCAATCTGCAATTGAATGACTTTGCTCGGCTCACCCCAATCTAAATGCACATTGGTACTGTTTGGATTGGCACTGATGGTGGCTGCGACTTGCTGTGCCCATTGTCGCACTTGTGCCAAGTCTTCTCCTGACACGCGGAATTGCAATGGATAACCCACTGGTGGGCCATTTTCCAATAATGACACGCGAGTACGCACCTCTGGCAATAACAAGCGAATTTGTTCAGATAAATTACGGCGAATTTCATTGCGGTCTTCTAAAGACGATGCCAATACCACAAATTGGGCAAAACTGGCCTGCGGTAATTGCTGATCTAAAGGCAAATAGAAACGCGGCGAACCTGTGCCAACATAGGCTACATAATTGTCGATGCCTTGTTGTTGCGCCAAGAACTTTTCAACTTTTTTAACGGCTGCTTCTGTGGCTGTTAAAGACGCACCTTCTTCAAGTTTTAAATCGACTAAAATTTCTGCCCGATTGGAAGGTGGGAAAAATTGCTGTGGTACCAATTTAAACATCGCAATTGACAGTACAAATATGCCAACTGTGATTGCAATGACGGTTTTTCGATAGCGCACACAAGTATTAACCCATCCACGAAACACTTGATAAAAGCGGGTTTGATATGGGTCGTGTAATTCACCTGCGTGCTGTAGCACAGGCTGCGGTTCAGCTTGTTTGCGTACACGCGCCCAAAGACGTTGATACCACGGCGCTCGCTGTGCATGGCGCTGAAAATCTGGCAATAATTTATCGCCCAGATAGGGTACAAACAGCACGGCAGCAAACCATGACACCACCAAAGCAATAGTCACCACTTGGAAAATTGAACGGGTATATTCCCCTGTACTTGAGGCTGCCGTGGCAATGGGTAAAAAACCTGCTGCGGTAATCAATGTCCCAGTCAGCATAGGGAAAGCAGTCGTTCGCCACGCATGACCTGCGGCTTGCAAGCGGCTATAGCCCTGCTCCATCTTAATTGCCATCATTTCAATGGCGATAATGGCGTCATCCACCAACAATCCGAGGGCTAAAATAAGCGCACCGAGTGAAATTTTGTGCAGCCCGACATCAAACAAATGCATACCTGCAAAAGTCATCGCCAAAACCAGTGGAATAGAAAATGCCACCACCAAGCCAGTACGAAAACCCAATGAAAAGAAGCTGACCAAAAGCACGATAATCACCGCCTCAGCCAAGACTTTCATAAATTCATTGACGCTGTGTTTTACCGCAACAGGCTGATCAGAAACTTTTTGCAGTTGCATGCCCAAAGGCAAGGTCTTTTGCAAACGGGCAAATTCTGTTTCCAGATTTTCACCCAAAGCCAGAATATCACCGCCTTTACGCATCGACACCGCAATGCCAATGCCGTTTTCGCCCATAAAGCGCATACGTGGTTGGGCAGGTTCGCTAAACCCGCGATAGACTTCGGCAACATCGCCCAGTTGAATGGTGGTGCCATTTACCAACAGCGGCATTTGTTTCAGCTCATCAACACTGTGCAACGCACCGCTGACACGTACCTGAATACGGTCTGAATGGGTTTCAAAAAAACCTGCGCTTGCCATGCTGTTTTGTTGTTGTAAGGCTTGCTGAATCGCGGTAACAGGAATACCGAGTTGCGCGGCTTTGGTGTTAGATAACTCAATCCATATTTTTTGATCTTGTAAACCCACCAAATTAACTTTGGCTACATCTTTGACCCGCTGTAATTGTAGCTGCAAACGGTCGGCATATTCTTTGAGGGTGGCGTAGTCATAGTCTGCGCCTGTCAGCACATAAATATTGCCAAAAGTGTCGCCAAACTCATCATTAAAAAATGGGCCTTGTACCCCTTGTGGCAGTTCATGGCGAATGTCATTGACCTTTTTACGCACCTTGTACCAAACATCTGGAATTTGGCTGGAGCGCATAGAATCTTTGGCAATAAAAGTCACCATGGACTCGCCCGGACGCGAATAGGCCATGATGCGTTCATAATCGCCCGTGCTCATCAATTCTTTTTCAATACGGTCAGTGACTTGTAAGGAAACCTCTTTGGCACTCGCTCCTGGCCAATAGGTTTGAATCACCATCACTTTAAAGGTAAACGGCGGATCTTCACTTTGTGCCAGTTTAGAGTAAGAAAAAATACCAACAATGCCCAACAACAGCATCAAGTAGACCACTAAACCCTTATTTTTTAATGCCCATTCGGATAAGTTAAAATTCATATTTTAACGCTCCGTCTGTGTGGCCGCAGGAGCTGCCTGAGCTGTTGCATTGACTGCCTGTACAGATTGATTGTCACGGTTAATTGGGCGGATTTTTTGACGATCACGCAGTAAATGTACGCCTCCCATCACCACATAATCTTGCGGCTGTAAGCCACTCAGTACAGGTACGCTGTCACGTCCATAAGCGCCCAATGTAACAGGAACTTGGCGCACAGTTGAGTCGGGCTGTAAGACCAAAACAAAGGCTTGTTGCCCTGTTGCCGACACACTAGATAAAGGCACATATAAGCCCTGATTGGCTTGGCGGGTCAAAAATACTCGCGCACTTTGCCCCAATTGAATCTGTGCATTGCCTTCGCGTAAAGCCACTTTGACTTTAAAAGTACGCGACTGATCTGCCGCAGGGGAAATTTCTCGAACCGTACCTGCAAAACGGGTATCGGGTTGTGACCATAAGCTTACCGTTGCCTCTTGCCCGACCCGAATTTCACTCACCGCTTGTTCAGGCACGCCAATCACGACTTCACGCTCCCCATCAATCGCCAATTGATAAGCGACCTGCCCTGCCGCTAAAACCTGCCCAACTTCAATATTGCGTTCAGTAATCACACCATTTTTTGTGGCACGTAACTGGTTATAGTCGGTTTGATTACTGCTAACCGCATAATTGGACTGCGCCTGTTTCAACTGCGCCATGGCATGTTGATACTGGTTTTTGACTGCATCATATTGCGAGCGGCTGACTGCATTCATGGGTAATAATTGCTGAAAACGCTGTAACTCATCGCTAGCAACTTTTGCAGCAGATTGCGCACTTTCCAGTTGCGCACGCGCGGCATTGAGCTGCAATGCGGCATCTTGCACATCCAGTTTTGCTAAGACTTGCCCAACTTTGACCTGATCTCCCACATCGGCAAAACGCTGTGTAACTTGCCCTGCAACCCGAAATGCCAAAGCCGTTTGCTGACGTGCTTGCACCTCGCCTGCATAGCTTTTTTGCTCAAGATGTAAACTGCTGGGCTGGGTCACCATCACCAAAGGGACTTCCTGTTCAACCTCGGTTTTTTGCTTACTGCATCCAATTAGGGTGATACAGCACAGCAGCATCAGGCTGGCAATGAGATTCTGAGTCGTGTTCATCAGGTTTGCTCTTATTTAAACGTTTTTTTTAGGGCAGAATACGGTAGGGTTTGCTGACACTTCGTCTATGTTTGCGACAGCGCATATTTTTAGCTGATATAAGGCATGAGGCAGGAAACTTAGTCATTCTAAGTAACTGACTCATAACGTAATAGCAGTAAAAAATATGCTTGTTCCAAAGGACTGTGGCTAAAACTTTCTCAGATTGCGTTATGAAACTTGGTAATAGTCTCGCTATTCCCTGCGTTTCATGCCTGATCTGCTCAGTTTTAGCCTACAGCGCAAGCCATTTATGAAGTGCGTGCAAACCCCTATATTAAATTGATTATTTTTTAATTAATATACCACTGGGTACATTAATTAAAACTGAAGCGTCATTTTCCAGTTGTACTGATGCAAATTAGGATGAGCGTGTGCAGATTCATGTCGGACGACCAAAAGATTTAGAAAAACGCCAACGCATTTTAATGTCGGCAAAACACTTGTTTTTAAAGTTGGGCTTTCATGGTTCTAGTATGAATCAGATTGCACGTGAAGCAGGCGTGACCAAATTAACGGTATATAACCACTTTCAAGACAAAGCCACGTTATTTTCCTGTGCCATTGAAGAAACCTGTGAAAGTCTGCTCAAAGCACAACCTTTGGACTTGACTGCACATAGCAATTTTAAGCAGGCCTTATACCAAGCCTGTAAACTGTCCTTGAACTTGGTCAATATGCCTGAAGCGATTAAATTAGAACATTTGCTGATGGAACTGGCCTCGGAGCAAAATCCGTTGGCATTGCAGTTTTACAATGCCTCACATGCCAAACTTCGCGCGATGTGGGAAAGCTTCTTTCGCCAAGCAGTAGAATTGCAGTTTATTCAGGCCGATGAACCAAAAACGCAAACTGAATTGATCGTTTCCTTACTGCATGGTTTACGTCACCATGAAGTTTTACTCGGTGTACGTGCCGTGCCCGATGCTGCACAATCTCAAAAGATTATTGAAGATGCGATTGGTATTTTTATGCTGCGTTATGGCTGAGCAAGCTAATTTTGCAGCCTCATCATGCGAAATCTAACTCTCACCTTACACATATACGAATGATCAACTGACTCATATCTCCGTCCTGTATTTCTCTCCTAAATACTGCCACTTGGCACTATAACTTCAGATGCGCAAAATCCATGCAACTTTTGTAGATAGCCCGCTTGGATTGTATCTAAATCGGGGTATAGTCTTAACAGAGTAGAAAAACACAGAACATGGAGAACAACGAATGATTCAACAAATTGATGCTCCTCTACGCGATGACGTACGCTTACTTGGCAACTTATTGGGTGAAACCCTCAAGTTACACGCAGGACAAGATTTGTTTAATCAGGTCGAACAAATTCGTGCTTTATCTAAAGGCGCGCGCGATGGACAAGCCGAAGCTGAAAAACAACTCGAACAACTGTTTTTAAGTCTGGAAGATGACGAAATCTTACCGCTCACCCGTGCCTTTACCCACTTTTTGAATTTTGCCAACATCGCTGAGCAATATCATGTGGTGCGGAGCCGTCGCCAAAGCGAATTTGATGAAAATGGCGTTTCTCCAAACCCGCTAGATCACTTATTTATCAAGTTTAAAGACAACCAAATTTCTGCAGAAACACTCTTTCAACAAGTCTGCGAGCTAAAAATTGAGTTGGTTTTAACTGCGCATCCGACTGAAGTCAGCCGTCGTACCCTCATTCAAAAATATGACGATATTAATGACTGCTTGTTTAAAATGGATCAGCAAAAACTGACACCACGTGAACGTCAGGCAGTTTTGGCAGATTTAAAACAGCTGATCAGCTCGGCTTGGCAAACCGATGAAATTCGCCAACATCGCCCAACCCCTGTCGATGAAGCCAAATGGGGCTTTACCACCATCGAACAAACCTTGTGGAATGCGGTGCCTAAATTCATGCGTGAGTTAGACAGCATTGTGCAGGAACATTGTGGGCAAAGCCTGCCGCTGAGTGTTGCGCCTGTGCGTTTCGCCTCTTGGATGGGCGGTGACCGCGATGGTAACCCGAATGTCACTCATAAAGTTACTCAAGAAGTGCTGTGGCTGTCACGCTGGAAAGCAGCAGAACTGTATTTACGTGATATTGAAAACCTGCGTTGGGAACTTTCCATTCAGCAATGCAGCCCAGAATTGGCAGATGCTTTGGGACATTTCCATGCCGAGCCGTACCGTGAATATTTACGCGACACCCGCGAACGCCTAAAAGCCACCCGCGACTGGTTAGCAGCGAAACTGCAAGGCAAAGATGCAGATGACAGTTTGGTCATCAAAAGCAAAGACGAACTGTTACAGCCTTTATTGCTGTGTTATCGCTCGCTGACGGCTTGCCAATTATCAGACATTGCGAACGGCAAATTGTTGGATTTAATTCATCGTGTGAATTGTTTCGGCATTGAATTACTAAAACTGGATATTCGCCAAGAATCGGGACGTCATCGTCAAGCCATTTCTGCCATTACCGAATATTTAGGTTTGGGCAATTTTGAAACTTGGACTGAACAAGCGCGTCAGAACTTCTTGCTTCAAGAGCTACAAAGTAAACGTCCGTTATTGCCAAAATTCATGCAGGAACCTGCACAAAGCCTGATTCAACATCCCGATGTGCAAGAAGTATTTGCCACCATGCGCACTCTGGCTGCACAGCCGCAGGAAAGTTTGGGGGCTTATATTATTTCCATGGCGGAATATCCAAGTGATGTGTTGGCGGTATTATTGTTGCAAAAAGAAGCAGGCATTCAGCATCCTTTACGTGTGGTGCCACTGTTTGAAACCCTGAAAGACTTGGATGGGGCTGCTCAGACCATGAATACCCTATTTAATATGCATTGGTACAAGCAGCATATTCAGGGCAAACATGAGGTGATGATTGGCTACTCAGACTCCGCCAAAGATGCAGGTTTCATGTCTGCCAACTGGGCACAGTACCGCGCGCAGGAAGAACTGACTGCGGTAGCGCAGCAACATGCTGTGCAGCTGACTTTATTCCATGGTCGTGGTGGTTCCATCAGCCGTGGCGGTGCGCCAACGCAACAAGCATTGTTCTCACAACCTCCAGGGTCTATTTCAGGTGCAATTCGCGTCACCGAACAAGGTGAAATGATTCGCTTTAAATTTGGGCTTGAAGGGGTTGCCTTACAAAATCTGGAAGTCTATACCGCTGCAACCTTAGAAGCGACGCTGATGCCACCACCTGTGCCGAAAGCAGAATGGCGCGAGCTGATGGATAACATGACCGAACTTTCGGTGCAGGTCTATCGTCAAACCGTGCGTGAAAATCCGCATTTTGTGAAATATTTACGCACTGTCACGCCAGAGCTGGAATTGCAAATGTTGCCACTCGGTTCACGTCCCGCGAAACGTAAAGTGAGCGGTGGAATTGAATCCTTACGTGCCATTCCATGGGTATTTGCATGGACACAAATCCGTTTGATGCTGCCTGCTTGGTTAGGGACAGGCGCAGCAATTAACCAAACGCTCGATCAGGGACAAAAAGCCACTTTGGATGAAATGCTCAGCGATTGGCCGTATTTCCAGACTTTGATTGATATGCTGGAAATGGTGTTGTCTAAAGCCGACAGCAATATTGCCCTGTACTACGAATCTAACCTGACCGATGACGAAGACTTAAAACAACTGGGTGAGCAACTCCGTCAACGTCTGCGTGATGCTGTGACGACTTTACTGACCCTTAAAGGTGAATCGCAATTGCTCAGCAGCAATGATGTGCTAGATCAATCGATGCGGGTGCGTAAACCTTATTTATTGCCACTGCATTTGCTACAGGCAGAATTGATGAAACGTCGTCGTTTGTATTTGGCAGAACAGCATGCCGAACATACCCCTGTCGATCATGCCCTCATGGTGAGTATTGCAGGGATTGCAGCAGGCTTACGCAATACAGGTTAAGACCTAACGAATAGCACAACAAGCAGAGTCATGCTCTGCTTGTGGCTCATTCACTCACTTAAACATGATTTGGGACGGATGACTACATATTAGGCTAAGTAGAAAAAATCATAAAAAAACATGATAACTGGCATTTTTTATGATTTCTGTCTCAACTTATTTGAATTATGCTTAGATTAGACAATAAATAAGAGTTTGGACTTGCCTATGCCAGAAAGCTCTACAATGACGACTTTATTAAAGCTAAAAATTTTTTATTTTTTCAAGGGTATAAAAATCTCCTCAGTTTAAATAACATCCAAAAATCACGTGTCGTCAGTGGCTTGGTTTTTTTCTTTCATTTACTCTTTTTAGTGGTACTTTGGCTCAGTCAAAGCCAACCCCTGTTTACCCCATACATGCTGCCATGGGTATTGGGTTGTTTAATATTGTATTTGCTGATTGCCTTGGTCTTTATATGTCATCAGCTATCGTATTCCTGAAAATCAGACCACACTCTATTATTTTCCAATTCTGTGTTTAGGCTTTTATAGCAGCTCACTCATGAGTATTGGCTATTTTCTGGGTCAAATGACGGTACTCACAGGCGTATTTACCATTGGCTCCATTTTTACAGGCTTATTGTTGTTTAAACGCAGCATTATCTTTTGGGGCACCATTCCCTGCTTGGTGGTATTTTACGGTGGTTCTTTGCTGACCTTGCGCAATATTATCCCCTATGCGCCCGTTTTTCAGCCCTATACGTTTACCAGTGCGGAATTCCAAAATTTCATGCTCATCAATAACTTGATTGGCAGCACCATCATTGGTGTTCTGTTGGCCATTTTATTTAATACTTTTTTGGGACGCTGGATGATTCGTGAAGAACATCAGCAGCAACTAATTCTGCTTGATCCACTCACCCAAACTGTTCCTTAAAATGTATTCAAACATAGTCAAGGACTAATTCGCACTCTGTTAATGTCTTGTTGCCAAGCGTGTAACTAGAGCCTGAGTCGGTCAGTTCCGACTTGTAGCGGTCAGTCCGTTCTTGCAATATACGCTTTACAGTTTTGTAAGGCG
>NZ_VPCQ01000013.1:0-44456 GCF_013418125.1 Acinetobacter sp. YH12205
TGATTCATCATTCCGATAGAGGTGTTCAATATCTTTCTATTCGCTATACCAATCGTTTAGAAGCTGCAAATTTACGAGCATCAGTCGGTACGACTGGTGATTCATACGATAATGCTTTGGCTGAAACAGTGAATGGCTTATACAAAACAGAGGTGATTGAGTATTTAAAAGCAGATTGGAAAGGTTTAGCGGATGTACAACGCGACACTCAACTGGGTAGATTGGTTCAATAAAGAGCGTGTACACAGTGCATTGGGTTACAAGTCGCCTTTTGAGTTTGAAGCAATGTACTATGATAAGATTAACCCGTTAGGTCAGGTGGCCTAACTTAAATAAAAAAGTCTCCGACAAACCCGGTACGGTTCAGGGTGTTTCCATCCAAACCCTAAGAAGATGGGATGAGGAAGGCACTTTAGTCGCAGATAGAACCCCAAAAAATCACAGACGTTACGATCTAAGCAAGATCACACCTGAACTTATCCATGATCTATCAATTCAGAACAGCCGAAAAACTATTGCTTATGCAAGAGTATCTAGTCACGATCAAAAGGCTGATCTTGAGCGACAAAAACAAGTTTTGGAAATGTACTGTGCCAAGCAGGGATGGACATTTGAGATTATTAGTGATTTAGGCTCAGGGATGAATTATCACAAAAAAGGGCTTAAGGCTCTTTTGGATGGAATTATTAATAATGAAATTGGTCGATTGGTTTTAACCCACAAAGATCGATTATTACGTTTTGGTGCTGAATTGGTTTTTGCTTTATGTGAAGCTCGGAATGTTGAAATTGTAATTATTAATCAGGGTGAAAATTTGAGTTTTGAGGAGGAACTGGCTCAAGATGTCCTGGAAATTATCACTGTATTTTCAGCACGATTATATGGAAGCCGAAGTAAAAAGAACCAAAAGCTAATACAGGCGGTCAAAGAAGCACTATGAGTCGATTTATACGAGGGCATATCATTGAATTGATGCCCAATAATAAACAAGCAAGCCATTTTGCTCAGGCAAGTGGTGTTGCTCGTTTGTCGTATAATTGGGCTTTAAGAGAGTGGCAGCGACAATACAAGGCTGATAAGGAATATCGAGATCAGTGTGAGTATTATGATGTTGCGGTGAATGAAATGCTTCTTAATAGACCTAAAGAGAGTAAATTAAGAAAGCACCTAAACACTTTTAAATTTGAAAAATATCCTTTCATGAAGAAAGTGACTAAGTGCGCACCACAGTTGGCGATTAAGCAGTTGGGTAGTGCTTTTGATAGATTTTTTAACGGCAAATCAGGATACCCCAAGCCAAGAAAAAAAGGCAAGGATGACCGTTTTTCATTATCAAATGATCAATTTAGCGTAAAGGGTCGGTCTATTAAAATCCCTAATTTGGGTTGGGTGAAAATGACTGAGAATCTGCGCTATAAGGGTAAAATTCTCTCGGCCAAAATATTTAAACAAGGTGGTAAGTGGTTTGTATCAATCGCTGTCGAACTCACCCAGATCGAAAAGCTTAAACCGAAAACAGGTTTAAGTATCGGTGTTGATTTGGGTGTCTCTAATCTTGCCACCCTTTCAAATGGTGAGGTTATTCCTTCTAACGCACCACTTAAAAGACAGCTTGCAAAACTAAGGCGACTCAACAAGTCTTTTAGTCGTAAGAAAAAAGGTAGTCAGAATCGAGAAAAAGCAAAAGCCAAGCTATCTCGCCTGCACTATAAAATTGCCTGTCTACGCAAGAATAATCTTCATCAAGTCACAACGGATTTGGTAACACGTTTTGATGTGATTGCGATTGAAGATTTGAATGTTAAAGGCATGTTGAGGAATCGTAAACTCGCAAGAGCTATATCCGATATGGGTTTTTATGAGTTTAAAAGGCAGTTGATTTATAAAGCCAAACAGCATGGAAAATCGGTACTTTCGGTTGGTCGATTCTTCCCAAGTAGTAAAATGTGTTCGTGCTGTGGTGAATTAAATCAATCTCTCACACTTTCTGCGCGAGAGTGGAAGTGCTTAGTTTGCCAAACCATCCAAAATCGTGATGTTAATGCATCAATTAATATCCTGCGATATGCGGATAAAGATTTAATCACTGCATAAGTGGTGATTAAGGCGGTGAGTTACACCGTGACAGCCTATGGAATTGAGGTAATCCCTAAAGCAAATGTTTTAGGTTCTTGATGGTGAAGTAGGAATTAAACATCAAACCCACATTGAGTAGGTTTTAAATAACGGTCATCATTAAGCTTTAGCATAATAAAAGCATGCATATGCCTTACATATATAACTGCTATTCGGGAGCGAACATGAATAACAGCCAAAATTATGTCAAACAAATTAAAAATGCTAAACGTGGAGGATACACGCCTACCATCGCCAAAGACATCAACAAACATAAGATTCAAAAAGCCATTCGCCTAATTGAACAATGGAGAACGCTCGCAAATGAACTCAAACCACAAATGCAACTTGATATGGCCTTTACCTTAGAAGAATGTGCACAGGATTTAGATCGTATCTTAAGAAATAAATAATCGCTTTTTCACACCTCATTTCAGGTTGTTTTCTTCAATGAGCCCACCCGCTGGGCTCATTTCCTACAAAATCTTCTGTGTGATTTCCTCGTTTGTAACGCGCCAAAACCCTGCATACAAAATCTGCAAAAAATCTATGCCATGCATTAAACGGTTACTTTTTGGCTTGCGCACACGTAAAAATTCTGTAAAATTCTCTACACAACGCCGGCATAGCTCAGTTGGTAGAGCAACTGACTTGTAATCAGTAGGTCCACAGTTCGAATCCGTGTGCCGGCACCATATTAAACCTCATAAATTAAAAATTTATGAGGTTTTTTGTTTTTATAAACGTATATTTTTATCTTCCTCATGCTGCCCGAATCTCCAATTTATTCAGGGCGTCTATCTATCTGCAAAACTTTAACCGCAATACGGGATTGTGATTTTTAGCTTGTTAAATGTATTTTATACTTTAGAATGCAATACACATATTTCAGAGCTTATTTTTATATTGATGGTCTATTTTGTTGATGTTTCATCCATATAGACTGACATTTAAAAATATTTTTGTGAATTAAAATAAAAATTTAAAATTATAAGTCTTAGAAAATTTAGTATAAAAAACAATGCTTCTCTAAAGTTTTCTAGTTTAAGGAATACCTCATGGCTCAAAGCTTTGCAACGCATCATTCCATGACCAATCATGGTGGAATCATCCTTGCCAATCAAATGCGTGTTTCTCAAATGGGAAATTTATTTTTAGTGGCGGGTAATGGACATTTCTGCCCTAAGTGCCAGCGTTGGTCCACAATTATAAAAAGTCACGATCATATTCTTTTTGATGACAAAGCCGTGGGTTATGTCGGGGATCAATTGACGTGTGGCGCAAAAATTTTACCGAAACAGTTTCATGTGGTGGGTGGGATTTAAAGCCAATTATGAACATCCAAACACCGAAAAACTTCATTATCTAGCAGCTGATTACGATAGATTAAGCTTTTTCCGCACTCACCTGCACATATTTAATCCAGCCATCCGCATAGAGCTTGGCACATAAACGTGCGGTCATGGCAATTTTAAACCAGTCTGTATCTCGCGTTTGTACTCGATGCTTGAGATGCTGATTCACATAGTCAGCAAAACCCGCCAAAACTTGTGCCGACAAATCTTCCACCTGAATCTGTTTAAATTCAAACTGTTCTAAAACCGCTCGAAGCTGACTTTCAGACATCAGATCTTTAAAATTGACAGCGGCAGATTTTAATAAGGCACGATATTGCAGCTGTTTGAACGCATGCGTTGGCGCTTGTTCTGCCCAAATTAAATAATGAAAGCCCAAACGTCCATTTGAATTCAAAACCGCACTGACCTGACTTAAAAATGAATTCAAATGACTGTGATATGCTGCATCGATACAGAACACCACATCAAAACGTGGTTGTGGAAAAAGTGCTTTTAAATTTAAAAATGAAGCAGCGTGAATTTTAATATTTGAATTTAAATGTTGTCGAATCGACTGCACATGATGATCTTGTAGCTCAACAGCTTCAAGTCGTTGTATTTGATAGTGTTCCAACCAATATTTAAGACTGGCACCTTGCCCACAGCCTAAATCCAGTACAACATCTTTTGAATTTAAATGCACTGCTGCGGCCAAATGCGCTGCTAAATTTTGACATGCAGCGGGATAATCAGATCCCACTGCATCTGACCAATAACCTAAATTGCTCCACGGCAGTGCGGAAGTATCTCCCAAATATGCCGCTTGAATGGCATATTTATGTTTTGGAAAATGCTGTCGTATCGCCTGTTGCCATTTCATACTGACTCAGTCTAATTCAAAAAAGAGGGGCTGTTGATAATTCATCTATGTTTGCGACAACGCATATTTTTTAGCTGATATAAGGCATGAGGCAGGAAATTTAGTCATTCTAAATGACTGACTCATAACGCAATAGCAGCAAAAAATATGCTTGTCCTGAAAGGCTGTGGCTAAAACTTTCTCAGATTGCGTTATGAAACTTGGCAATAGTCTCGCTATTCCCTGCGTTTCATGCCTGATCTGCTCAGTTTTAGCCTACAGCACAAACCATTTATGAAATATCAACAGACCCTAAACTTAATAACCTAATTGCGGCGCAACCTCAACTTGTGGTTTTAAATCAATAAACGGTAATGGTGCACCAAAAATTTCTGCAATATGCATAGCGGAAGTCACTGCAGATTCTAAAATTGGTAAACCATCGCACGACCATGAACCGCAGAAGAACACTTTACGATTGTCTTGGTGATGGCGCTGCTGCAACTCTTTGTTTAATGCCACTGTCTTTGAATCCACCACAGCGCGGGTTAAAGTTACCGTTGAAATGATCTTTTTCGGATCAATTGGTGTAACTGGACGCCATGTTTGGAACACTGGCGATTTACCGACCAAAGTTGGTTCGATCGAGTTAAGCCATACCGTAAATTGCTGACGAGTAAATTTACGATCCATCATATAACTTAAAACAGACCAATCTTTACGTTTTGGCGGCATCACCGTTTGATCAGTGTGAATCACCAAATCACCCTGCTCGAATTTGAACTGTTTAAGCAATTCAATATCTTCTGCAAATTGTTGATTGTCCAAGAAGTCTTGGACTTTAGTGGTTGGCGTTGCAATCACCACACGGTCAAATGTTTGCGACTGACCCTCAGAATTTTCAACAATTACACCATCTTCTTGTTGATGAACACGAGTAATCGCTGCACCACTTTGAATATTAATACCTTCAATCAACTTATCAACCAATGCAGGCGTGCCACCTTGTAAACGCAATAATGCATCACCATCAGTCAATTGGCGTAAAAATACCAACAATGGTTTTGCTGGCCATTCACCAATGGTTTTAGGGTCACAAGTACAAATGGTGTAAAGCACTGGCATCACTGCACCATGCCAAAACACTTCTTCAATTTCGTTACGGTTGATAAATTCCGCAAGGGTAATGTCTTGGTTTTTAGATTTGAAAAATTTAGCGATGGCTGTTTTTAACTGCAACATGCCTTTTACCAAACGCCAGCCGTATTGTTGTATGCCTTTACGGTTGTTAATGATTGGGAAATTACCAATACGGGTACGGCTTGTGGTCAGCCAAGTTTCGGTACGATCTTCAAATAACCAACTGCACGCCATATAAGTACGCACAGGATAAGTTTTAATGCCTAAATGTGTGGCCAAGCTGAGGGTGTTTTTCCACAAATGTGGGTTCATGACCCGTAACGGCGCATCAATTAAACCATCCTCAAATTCGATGCTATGACTGTCCATTCCACGACCAGGCAGCGCCTCAAAAATTGTAATGTTATGCCCTGCATCTTTAAGAATTCTTGCGGTAGCCAGTCCAGCCATACCACTACCGATCACTGCGATATCCAAACCGATCATCCATCTTTTTACATACTTTATGAAATTATGAACCATGCCTAAGGAAAATGAGCTATTAAAAACTACCAGATTGTGTACTTTTCACAGAGAAACAACACAAAGTACATTGGCAATATGATTACATTTTTTAACAATCAGAAAGTGCTTAAATAAGCCTTAGAATTTATTCATATTATTTCTTTAATACTATAAATAGTGTTCTAAACCATGTAGATAAATTCACCAATTTTATAATTTTCGTTTTACAAATAAATCTCTAAACGCTATGATACCAAGCACAGAAATGATAACTACATCACATATAATTATCATAAGGAATATGATCAATCCGCTAAAACTAGAAATTTGACAGCGCCAGAACAACAAAAGCCTCGGTCGGGACATCGACATGAGGCTTTTTTCTTGGCTAAGATTTTTTAAAGCTTAACCCGCTTGATGTTGAATCGGAATTTCACCAAACTTGCCTTGATTAAAATCTTCAAAAGCTTGAATGATTTCCTGCTTGGTATTCATGACAAATGGACCATAGCCTTGAATAGGTTCATTTAATGGCTTGCCTGTCAGCACTAAAAATTGCGTATCTTGCAGTGCTTCAAGCTGAATTAACGCTTCGCCATCTTGAGCAAATAACACCACTGAGTGATCTTGCACAAGTTGACTGCCATTGACCCGCACTTCACCTGCCAACACCACCAATAAAGTATTGTGATCTACCGGCACATGCAGCGCTTGGGTCTGTGCAGCTTTCAATTGTCCATCCCAAACATTGACAGGGCTAAAGGTGCTGGCAGGCCCAGATTGCTCTGCGTACTGACCTGCAATAATGCGTAAATGCCCCGCCTGATTTTCAAACTCAATTTTCGGAATATTTTGAGATTCAATGGCTTGATAACGTGGCGATGTCATTTTGTCTGCGGCAGGCAAATTCACCCAAAGCTGCACCATTTCAAACAATCCGCCTTGTGCTGCATAGTCTTTGGAGTGAAATTCCTCATGCACCACACCCGCACCTGCTGTCATCCACTGCACATCGCCTGTTTTGATGGTGCCACCACCACCTGCCGAATCTTTATGCGTCACTTCGCCCCGATAGGCAAGCGTCACCGTTTCAAAACCGCGATGTGGATGCGAACCAACACCATGTTGTGCGGTAGTCGCATCAAAATGATACGGCGCTGCATAATCCAAGAGTAAAAATGGACTGATCGCCTGCCCTAAACGGTCATAAGAAAATAGATTTTTGACTGGAAAACCATCGCCCACCCAATGCATGTTTTGGTTGCGATATAAACCGATTATTTTTTTCATGTGTTACACCTATTGCTAGGAGAATAGATGTTTTGATCTTAATCGCTCATCGCACCACAACCTAGTGCAAATTTGGCATACAGCATTGCAAGAATGGAATAATCTTGTTGAAACTTATACATAGTGAAATAAATCATGGGCATAAAAAATCCAGAAGCGCAGTTCTGGATTTTTAAAATTGAGTGCGATGATTCGGTTAGATTTTACCCACTAAATCAATAGATGGTGCTAGGGTTGCATCGCCTTCTTTCCACTTGGCAGGGCAAACTTCGCCAGGATGCACATGTACATATTGCGCTGCTTTCACTTTACGCAACAATTCTTGCGCGTCACGACCAATACCACCTGCATTGATTTCTACAATTTGGATTTTACCTTCAGGGTCAATCACGAAAGTACCACGATCTGCCAAACCTTCTGCTTCAATCAGCACTTCAAAGTTTTTAGACAATGTCCAAGTTGGGTCGCCAATCATTGGATATTGAATCTTTTTAATTTCTTCTGAGGTGTCGTGCCATGCTTTATGGGTAAAGTGTGTGTCTGTAGATACTGAGTAAATTTCCACACCCATTTTTTGGAATTCAGCATATTGATCGGCTAAATCGGCAAGTTCAGTTGGGCAAACAAAGGTGAAATCTGCAGGGTAGAAAAACACCACTGACCATTTACCAATAAAGTCTTGCTCAGATACGTCAATAAATTGACCATTGTGGTAAGCGGTTGCGTTAAATGCTTTGACTTGGGTATTGATTAAACTCATGGATGACTCCTCAATTCGTTTCGGGGATTGCTTATCTTGTGTAGCTAGAATACGAAAATCGAAAGAATCGGTAAAACAGTGTTTTTTTATAAAAATAATCGGATTTATGAATTATAAATCCTATCATAGTTTGAAATTTAATCGAGAAAATAGATATTTGCTAAATATCTGCATAAAAAACCCTTTGTCGAAACAAAGGGTTTGGATGATGATTTTCCATTTTTAATCAAATGGCTATCTCTAGTATGTCTCAAAACGGCAAATCATCATCTAAATCTGCAGGTGCGGTTGCAGGCGCAGCTTGTGGCTTCGGTGCAAAACCACTTGGGTTATTGTTGGCATAGCCACCACCCTGATTTTGGTTAAAACCGCCTTGATTTTGATTCGCATAACCTGTGGCTGGAGCTTGGTTCTGATTGCCATAACCGCCTTGGTTATTGTTAAAACGTGGTTGAGCAAAGCCACCATCTTGCTGGTCAGATTGTCCACGGTTAGCAGAGTCGAGCATTTGCATTTGATCGCCACGAATTTCAGTGGTGTAACGCTCTTGACCATTTTGGTCTGTCCACTGACGCGTACGCAATGAACCTTCAATATATACTTTAGAACCTTTGCGTAAATATTGCTGTGCAATCTCGCCTAAACGGTTATGTAAAACAATGCGATGCCACTCTGTTTGCTCTTTACGCTCACCTGTGTTTTTGTCTGTCCAGACATCACTGGTTGCGATAGAAAATTGAGTGAGAGAACCACCATTTGGGAAAGTTTTTGTTTCAGGATCACGACCTAAAGTACCCACTAAAATGACTTTATTTACACCACGCATTAGACGTTTTCTTCCTATTTGTTTCTATTATTTACTTTATAAGAGTTATGCTTAAATGGCTACCTCTTTCCCAAACAAGTGCGTTAATTGTTGTCGCGCAGCATCATCAATTTGCTGTTTATCCACTTTCACATAAGCCACTTGCTGGTCAGACATCACCACGACCTCTTCAATACCACGAATTGCCAAAAGTTGAGAAGTCCATTCATCTGTTTCTCGGTTCTCAGGCAAACGCAACACCAAAGACGAAAGATAGCGCGGCTGCGCCAATCCAAAACTAACGAATAGCCAAATTATAGCAATCGCGGTCAAAATACTCCAACCCATTGCGGTGTGGTTGAGCATCAATAATTGTCCGCCAATCATCCCACCAAAGAATGCACCCAAAAACTGACTGCTGGCATTTACACCCATCGCGGTGGCTTTAGATTGAATTGGTGCAGCCTTTGACAACCACGAAGGTAATAAGGCTTCCATAACGTTAAAGGCAATAAAGAATAAACCCAAACCCAATAAAAGGATGTATTTCGATTCAAACCCGAAAATCAGCACCAACAGCCCTAAAATAATACCTGCAATCGCGGTCAGGAAAATGCCACGCATTTTGCGATATTTTTCTGCCAAAACAATGCTTGGAAATGCCACGAACAGACTGACCAACAACAATGGCAAATACACCCAACCATGATGCTGCAAAGGAATATCGGCAAATTGGATTAATTGCGAAGGCACATAAATAAACATGGCAGTCAGCAATAAATGTAGGGTAAATACCGATACATGCAGACGGTTTAAATCGCCCATTTTCAGGACTTGCTTTAACTGAGTGATATAGCCTTGCTGAAAATTACGATGATGACGCGTGACTTTAGGCACCAATAACAACATGAGAATCGCTGCTAGTCCCATCACTGTGGTGACCCAAAATAACCCTGAAATACCAACCCAGCCCGTAAGCCATGGCCCTAAACTAAAGGCCACCACAAAGGACATACCGATACTCATCCCCATCACCGCCATGGCTTTCATGCGGTTTTCTTCGCGGGTCACATCGGCCAGTAATGCCATCACCACGGCAGATACTGCGCCACCACCTGCAATGGCACGACCAATAATCACGCCATAAATGGTGTCAGACATGGCTGCAATTGCACCACCCAAAGCAAACAGTAATAAGCCAAAAACCACCAATGGCTTACGGCTATAACGGTCTGCAATTAAGCTAAACGGAATTTGTAAAATGGCTTGGGTGAGTCCATAAACACCAACGGCAAGACCAATCAGTGCAGGAGTTGAGTATTGATATGACTGCCCTGCTACTGAAAATACAGGAATAATCATGAACAGACCCAACATGCGCAATGCAAAAATACTGCTTAAAGCAAAGGTCGAGCGGCGTTCTAAGGCATTCATCATATCAATCGACTAAAACTAAATAATTTTGAATTTGCAGATATCCTACAACATTCAGCTTAAGGATGCTGATTTTTCCCGATGTTTATTCAACAGACCCTACTTTTTCAATAAAAAAGGGCGCAACGTTGTGCACCCAAATTTATATTTTATACAGTCTTCATCACCGTATTGCTCTGTGATTTCGCGGCAATACAGCAACGGGCATCACCATAGCATTAACCCGCTTTTGCCTGACGTTTTTTAAATTGAATAGATGCAATCACCGCCCAAACAATAAAGGCAACACCAATTAAACCTGTCACCACTTCTGGCACATGCAAGCCTGTACCGCTGGCAATCATAATAAAGGCCAACGCACCAATCGCATAGTGCGCACCGTGTTCAAGGTAAATATAGGCATCCAACGTGCCTTTTTCGACTAAATAAATCGTCATCGAACGCACGAAAATTGCACCAATCGCCAAGCCTAACATGATGATCACCACATCAGAGGTGATTGCAAATGCACCAATGACACCATCAAAACTGAACGAGGCATCTAGCACTTCCAGATATAAAAAGCCCCCAATACCCGCTTTCACCACGCCTGTCGGTACGCCATTTTCGTCATGACGCACAGCATTGCCCTGTTCATCGACCTCTGGTTCACCGCCCAACATGTGACTCAGCACTTGTACGCCAATATAAATCACGATGCCCCAAATACCCGCCATCGTCACCACAAGGCGCTTATCTTCCACCACATTGGCCGCCATGATTAACAAAGTCACTAAGGCCAAAAATACCGACATGGCAGGCACGCTTGCCAGATTGCTCAAACGACGCTCAAACCATCTAAACCAGTGCGTGTCTTTTTCATCATCCAAGAAAAAGTTTAGGAAAACCATCAACAAGAATGCGCCACCAAAAGCAGCAATTTCAGGGTGATGTGCCATCAGTTTAGCCGAATATTGCTTCGGATCATTCAATGCCAGTTGCACCACTTCCATCATGCCCATATCGGCAGTGACCGCCACAATGACCACAGGGAAAATTAAACGCATACCAAAAACTGCAATGATAATCCCCACGGTTAAAAACAGCATTTTCCAGAAATGATCCCAACCGCGCAGCACTGACGCATTCACCACCGCGTTATCAAACGACAACGACACTTCCATAATCGCCAAAATTGCGGTAATGGTTAGTGCGGTAAGCATGGTTTGCACACCTGCTTCTGGGCCATGGGTATAGCCCCAGTATGCAGATAGCGCAAGACACACAATCGAAAATACGATTGAGAAACCAAAATGTTTCATCATGAGAAACGACCTATCACTATATTTTGATCTGAACTTTTCATCTGCCGAATCTGTACCATCAACGCAAAGTACAGTTTTGATTAAGCTTTAACAGATACAAAAATTCTGAAAATTGAATTGCCCGAATTTTAAATCGGACAAAAACTGAGAATGTAAAATTTTATGCTGCAATTATGACGCTTTTTCCTCAACTTCGGCAAAATTCTTCGTATGATTTTTGGTTTCCCGATCAGATACCGTGAAAACCGTGTTTTTCATTCCCAAACTGCTATAGTGAAATGCAACGACATATTAGGAATTTAGGATGCGCTTTTCTCAAGACGCTTGGCAACGTAACCTTGCCCTTTATCACAAGACGCTCGCTTTACCATTTAATCAGGAGTTGGCACAAGGCACCTTAAGTAAAGCTGCTTTTGCACATTATGTGATTCAAGATTCACATTACTTAATTGCCTACGGGCGTGCACTGGCAGTCTGTGCGGCTAAAGCTTTTGATGCAGATGATATTATTCAGTTCGCAGATGCCGCCAAAATCGCAATTGTGGTGGAACGTACCTTACATGACAGCTTTATGCAGGAGTTTGATATTTCCAAACAGGAATTTGAAAGTACTCCGCTGACCCTTGCCTGTCATCACTACACTTCTTATTTAGTCGCAACCGCATGGTCAGAAAGCTATCCTGTGGTATTGGCATCACTACTGCCATGTTTCTGGATTTATGCCGAAGTTGGTAAAGATATCGTCAATAATTCTGCACCGAATAATCCGTATCAGGCATGGGTCGATACCTATTCGGGCGAGGAATTCCACACCGCAGTCAATAATGTGATTCAAACCATAGACCGTGTTGCTGCGCGCTGTGATGCCGATACCCTTGAAAAAATGCACCACGCCTACACCAAAGCTGCAGAACTGGAATGGTTATTCTGGGATAGCGCCTATCATCAACGTCAGTGGCCGGGTTTAGATCAAGCTTAACGGCCGCCCTCACGCACCGTATGGCAATAGCTCCATACATACAGTGCGACAGCTCATGACCGATAAAGCATGAAAAATAACACTTGAACAATTTTCATGCGCTATCATATATAGGTTTTTCATTTGCAAAATATCGAGAAGTTTTTATGAGCCAAAGTCATATCCGTATTCGAGGTGCACGTACCCATAACCTAAAAAACGTGAACCTTGATATTCCACGCGATAAATTTGTGGTAATTACGGGTTTATCTGGTTCAGGAAAATCTTCACTGGCGTTTGATACCCTTTATGCCGAAGGACAGCGTCGTTATGTCGAATCGCTTTCTGCATACGCACGCCAGTTTTTATCGCAAATGGAAAAACCTGAAGTCGACTCGATTGAAGGTCTAAGTCCCGCAATTGCCATTGAACAGAAATCGACCAGCCATAACCCGCGTTCAACCGTGGGTACCATTACCGAAATTTACGACTATTTGCGTTTACTGTATGCACGTGTCGGCACACCTTACTGTCCTGAACATGATTTACCAATGGTGGCGCAAACTGTTTCAGAAATGGTCGATGCTGTAAAAGCACTGGAAGAAGGCACTGCCTTAATGCTACTCGCGCCTGTGATTCGTGAGCGTAAAGGCGAATATGTGCATCTGTTTGAACAGCTACAAAGTCAGGGTTTTGTACGCGCCCGAGTTGATGGCGAAGTCATGGACATTGACCCACCACCAGAACTCGATAAAAAGAAAAAACATACCATTGAAGTGGTGGTAGACCGTTTTAAAGTCCGAGATGATTTGGGCAACCGTATTGCCGAAAGCTTTGAAACTGCACTGCGTTTAGGTGGCGATTTAGCCATTTTATCGTGGATGAATGCGGAACAACATGATCGTATTTTTTCGGCCAAGCACTCTTGCCCGCAATGTGACCGTGCCGTGGCAGAACTTGAACCGCGCCTGTTCTCATTTAACAACCCTTTTGGCGCTTGTCCAACTTGTGATGGTTTGGGGACACGTAGCCATTTCAGTGCGGAAAAATTGATTCCAAACCCTGAACTGTCGATTAGTCAGGGCGCAATTCGCGGCTGGGACAGACAGCGTCCGTATTATTACAGCATGCTGGAAAAAGTCGCGGCACATTATGAACTCTCACTCGATACGGCATGGAATCAGCTGGACAGCGTGACACAAAAGAAATTCCTGTATGGCACAGGTAAAGACAAAATTGACCTGAGCTATACTGATGAACGTGGACGCCACCATAAACGTGTGATTGCGTTTGAAGGCGTGTTACCGCATTTAGAACGTCGTTACCGTGAAACCGAAAGTAATTATGTACGTGATGATTTGGCGCAGTATTTATCTAATGCTGCCTGTGATGCCTGCGGTGGTTCACGTTTAAATGAAATCTCTCGTAATGTCCGCGTGAAAGACAAAACCATTGCTCAAATTACCCAAATGTCGATTGGCGATGCCGAAGACTACTATCAAGGCTTAAATCTTGAAGGGGCTAAAGGTGAAGTCGCAGATAAAATCTTTAAAGAAATTCGTGAACGTCTGCACTTTTTAGTGTCGGTGGGTTTGAATTATTTAAGTCTGTCACGCTCCGCCGAAACTCTTTCAGGCGGTGAAGCACAACGTATCCGCTTGGCATCTCAAATTGGTGCGGGGCTTATGGGCGTGATGTATGTGCTAGATGAACCTTCAATTGGCTTGCACCAGCGTGACAATGATCGCCTGTTGGAAACCCTGATTCGTTTACGTGACTTGGGTAACACGGTGTTGGTGGTAGAACACGATGAAGATGCGATTCGCGCTGCCGACCATATTATTGATATTGGCCCAGGTGCAGGTGTGCATGGTGGACATATTATTGCCGAAGGCACCTATGCAGAACTGGCCGAACATGCAGACTCCCTAACAGGGCAGTATTTATCGGGCAAATTAAAAATTGAAGTGCCGAAAACGCGCACCCAACCGCCACATCCCGAACAACAAATTAAGCTAATGGGCGCAGCAGGACATAACCTGAAAAAAGTGGATCTCACTTTGCCTTTAGGGGTAATGACTTGTGTCACAGGCGTGTCGGGTTCAGGAAAATCCACCCTAATTAACCGTACTTTGTTGCCTTTGGCTGCAACACAATTAAATGGCGCAACTACATTAACCGCAGAAAAATTCGACTCGATTGATGGTTTGCAATATTTAGATAAAGTGGTGGATATTGACCAAAGCCCGATTGGGCGAACGCCACGCTCGAACCCCGCGACCTATACAGGCTTGTTCACTCCAATTCGTGAGCTGTTTGCGCAAACCCCTGAAGCTAAAGCACGTGGCTATGCAGCAGGACGCTTCTCCTTTAACGTTAAAGGTGGACGCTGCGAAGCTTGTGAGGGTGATGGCATGATTAAAGTTGCCATGCACTTCTTGCCAGATATGTACGTGCCTTGCGATGCCTGTCATGGTAAACGCTATAACCGCGAAACTTTGGAAGTCAGTTATAAAGGTCGCAATATTTCTGATGTTTTGGAAATGACCGTTGAAGATGCCATGCATTTCTTTGATGCCATTCCTGTGATTCATCGTCGTTTGGAAACCTTAAATCAGGTGGGCTTAGGTTATATTCGTCTTGGACAATCAGCTACAACTTTGTCAGGCGGTGAAGCACAGCGCGTAAAACTGGCGCGTGAACTGGCCAAGCGAGATACAGGCAAAACCCTGTATGTACTGGATGAACCGACCACTGGTTTGCACTTCCATGACATTGCCAAATTGCTCGACATCCTGCATGAGCTACGCAACAAGGGTAATACCATTGTGGTGATTGAACACAACCTAGATGTGATTAAAACTGCAGACTGGATTGTCGATTTAGGCCCTGAAGGTGGTGCAGGCGGTGGACAAATCATTGCCGAAGGCACACCTGAAACTGTCGCAAAATCTAAAATTTCACATACCGCAAAATTCTTAAAACCGATGTTAAAAGGCTAAAATAGATTATTTCAGTTTTTAAGCCCATTCAAGTTTAAATACAGATTCAGCACAAACTTGTGCTGAATCTTTCACTCTAGGCTTTTTATCACTTCGGAAATGCTCGTGGATCAATTACTGTGACTTAGTCACCAGCAACGGCATTGCGCCCACGTGCTTTGGCTCTAAATAAGTGTTTATCGGCTTTTTCCAACAAGCTGCTCCATGACGCAGCACCCACGGCAACACCCGCGCTGACCGATACTTGAATATAATCATTCAGTTCTGGAATAAAAATTTCTTGATTCACAATATGACAGCGCAATTTATCTGCCAAATACAGTGCCTCAGTAAATTCTATTTGCTCAATCAAAACCAAAAACTCATCGCCACCATAACGCACCACCAAGTCTGAGGCACGGACATGTGCCTTGAGTGTATCGGCAATACATTTTATAGCTTGGTCACCCACCACATGCCCGTAGGTATCGTTAATATGCTTGAATTTATCCACATCTATAATAATCAGACCAGTTTTGGTCAATTTTTCAGGTCGATGTTCCAAATATTTGATGTATTCCTCAAGTGCCAAACGGTTGGAAACACCCGTTAAGACATCGGTATTGGCAATATTACGCAGCTGAAATTCTAAAATATCGCGTTGCTCTAGGCGTTGTTTTAGTTTTTGAATGGCCTCCAAAAGTGTTACTTTGTCTGGATTTTGCGTACCATGAGCTTCATCATCATAAGCTGCCAAGCGCAAAATTTGGTTGCGTGCCTGAATTAAAGGAATAAATACCTTCGAACGCGCATAGACCATGGTAAAAATAGCAGCCAATAACGAAATAATTGACACCACTAGCGTTAAAATAAAAGTACGCTGAGCCTGATGATAATCTTTGTGTGCAACCTGCAAACTGTGCGCTAATATAAATGACTGCAAACTGACCACAGTGTTGAATTTATCCACCATTTTTTGGGTGAATTCAGTGCCTGTCAATGAATAGGGTTGCCCATCAATACTTTGCTGAATCAATTGATTGACGATAGGAATTCCCTCATCCAGAAACTCCTTTTTTAATTGATCATGCAAAATATTATATTCAGGAATTTTATGTGCTTCAGGCAAAATGGTATGGATTAAATCCCACAAATAATAAGCTTGGCGTTGGATTTGCAAAGAGCTCGCCAAATTGGTTTCAGGAATTTTTTCAGCAAACGTTACCGCGGCAATAATATTGGATGCCACCCTTCCCGCTTGATCACGCAAATCTGAAAGAACAAAAATCACACTATAATAGGTCGATACCGATGAGTCTTTTGCCACTGAATCGAGCATGACGTGTTTCAGCACATGCTGAGAACTGTCCCATGCCGCAAACATTTTTTGAATCGCATGATCCATCTGTTGAGAGCTACGCAAATGCTGTGGAGTTGCTGCATATTCATCGACCGCCTGACGCCCTTGTTCTAAAGCGGTCTTTAATTGATGCGATAAATGATGCGCATGGATAATAAAACCTTCTTTTCTTAAAATATTGATGGTCTGTTCTACTTGTTGATCCACGCCAGCACGGTACGCTTTCAGTTCTTGTAAATTTTGCTGAAATTCAGCTGCTGAACTCGACATGACTTTATTCGCAGGCGCTCGTTCACGCGAAATACTATTGGTCAGTTCAGCCACTTTGCCTAATACGGAAATTTCAATTAAAGCACGTTTTGTTTTTTGATAACTCTGATAACTATTCACCATCAGAGGAACGCAAATAAAAAGCAATGACACGATAATAATGATCATCGAGATCAACAGTCGCTGACTGATATGCTCTGTGCGCAATTTCATCATCATGCTAAGTTTCACCTACGTCATTATAACTGTGCAAAATCGTGGACTTGATCACTTAATCGGCGACTATATTACATGAGCAATCTTTAAATTACTTACAAAAAAGATAATTAATTCACTTATATTTTAAAGCCGTCTAACTAAGTCATCTCATTCAAGAAAATTTCTAAAAGCATGCCCTGCGCCGACTTACCTAAAACAACAAATACAAAAAATAATGTTTCAGCATGCAGAAAATATTTTACAGATGCAACATTTGGGTGCATAATGCACCTCATTAGGGCGAGTTTAGTTTTTCCTCAGCAGTAAACTAAATTTACCCGCAAATTTTGGCGAAAAATCCCAGTTTTTGAAAGAAAACTGGGATTTTTTTATGGGTTTTGATCATATCACACCCTCATACTGCACCATATCGGTGCAATTTTCGCAAAACCATTTGCGTTTTCACATGCAAAAAAAAACCCAACCTTGGGGAAAGTTGGGCAGATAAAAAGCAAACAATTATGGAGAATCAGATCGCACTACTGGATGAACCAAGCTTAGGATTTGATGGTTAAATTATGAGATAAGTCACATAATTTACAAACCCGACTTAAGTAGTAGGACTTCATGGTGGAATTATGAAATAAATCACAGTTTATGTAAAGCCTAGTCAACCAGTCTGATTTATTTTTATACAAATATTAAAATTTAATGTGACTAAAATCACATTAATTCAAATATTCCACTCAAATTCAGTCTAAACAAGCCTTCTTTATTGCTTGTTTTTTACCCAAATATCATGATTTCACCCTAAAACAGGTGAATTTTTCCGTTATTCTTCACTCTCCAAGAATTATTATTACAGATAATTTCAATTAAATTTATCGATTAATCCAATTAATGCTTTGCTTATTATTTCTACTTTTGTTGCAAAAACGAACATATCGACTTGTTATCCATACAGTTTTTAGGTTGACAGCAAAAATTTTATTTGAATATTTTTTAAACACCAAAGTCAATTGGACTTAATTCTTAAATAAAGTCCTTTTAGTTCATTGACTTAATAATTTGTTACACTAAAATGATCAATGTTTCATCCATTTTTAACAAAACTGGTAACTATCATGAAAAAACTCGGTTTAGCCACTGCATTATTATTAGCCATGACCGGTGCTCAAGCGTACCAATTCGAAGTTCAAGGTCAATCAGAATTTCTAGACACTACTGAAAACAACCAAAACTTCACTGGTGCTGTTCAAGGTACTTACTACTTCAAAAATGTTGATGCGACTAAAGGTCCTTTAGCAGAAGCTGCTTTCTTAAACCAAGCATCTAACGTTGCTTTAGCTTACCAATACGCTCAATATGACGCTCCTCGTGCAGGTGGTCGTTCAGACGTTGAATCTCATGTTTATGGTGCTAAAGCTGAAGCGTATGTACCAACTCAATTGGTTCCAGTTTATGCAAGTGCAGCATATAGCCATACAATTAATGACAGCAAAAATAACCTTAAATTTGATGACCAAGGCGACCGTTATGCCTTAGAACTTGGTGCAGTAGTAGCGCCGAACTTCTTAGTTGCTGTAGGTTATACAAGCGTTGCAGACCAAGCTTCTTATGATGCTTTCAACATCCTTTCTAATGGTGTTGCTAAAGCAGCACTTGAGTCGGGCACAATCAATCAAGATCAAGATGCAATCACTGCACGTACAAAATACGTAGGCGCAATTGACGGCACCAATATGGCTGTTGGTTTTGAAGCAGGTCTTGTATATGGTGAAGATACTATGTACAACTTAAAAACAGATCTTTACTTAACACCAGCGCTTAGCGTTGGTGCGTCATACATGGAGTCAAGCTACAACGATTCTCCAAATAAAGCTTGGGGCGCGAACGTAAACTACTTCATCACTCCTGCGGTTTCAGTAGGTGCAAGCTATGTAAATGCAAACTTCGAAGCAGCTAAAGCAGCAGAAGAAGACGCTGATGTACTTGACACTCAAACTGTTGGTGTAAACGCTAAATTCCGTTTCTAATTTCACATTAGATACCGAAGTTAAAAAAGACGCTCATCTGAGCGTCTTTTTTTATGCCTGAAATATGTCATGAAAAATTTGCACGCTGTTTTACTCAGCCGAATCATCATGGTGATGATGTGGTAAGTGGCGAATGTACTGCAATGCGATTAAACGTGACACGATCAATGCCAAATACATCACGCCACAGAACATTTGCAACATGGCAATCACCCGTGCTTCTGGGCTGATCGGTATAAGGTCGGATAAGCCTGTCGCGGACTGCAAACTAAAACTTAAAAACAGTAAATCAAGCCAGCTTTGCAAACCTGCAGCATTTGGGTTCTGAAAACTTTGCGGAATCAAAATTTGACAGATGCTATATAAAAAGGCAAACCCCCAAGCGATTAAGGTAAACACCGCTGCAGCAGCAAACAGCTCATCTTTAGTTAAATAACGATCATGGAACATATAACGCAATAAGCCATACGCTGCGCTAAAATAGGCTGCAGCTTCACAAGCATGACTCATCACCAAAATAAGAGGATGCCGCACACCTAGTAAAATAAAGAATGAAAAGAACAAAGCCGCATAAACAAAACTGAGCCCCAAAACACTCAACATTGGCGTTTGTCGAATCACTTTAGCAATGAGCAGCAACACCAATACCCCCACCATCCACGTGATGACTTTATAGGGCATGTTGTGATGTGCAAAAAGTGAGAGCAGCAAAATCACAAATTGTAAGAACAACAGCCATGCCGAAGGTAATATCCGAAAACCTTTCCATACATTTTGTAGTGCTTGCATACGCCTCGGCTGCCTTTTTATTGTTTTGATTTCTAACATAACATGCTGCCAGATCACCGCATGCATGGACTCTGTATCAAAATTGCATATATAAAACCTCTCTATGCTTTAGATGAAATAGCCCTCCTAGATGCTAGATAGATCATCCACGAAATTTTAGCCATAAAAAAAGTCCCATTGCTGGGACTTTTTTGAGGTGTTTCAGACCTTAGTGGTCAGATGCACCAGAGATACCAATACCAGTTTGTGAGCGTACGAACTGTGCATCAAATGCTTTACGTTCAGCTTGTGCTTGCGCAGAGTTGTCAGTGATAGAGAACAACCAGCAGCAGAAGAATGAAAGTGGCATTGCAAAGATCGCAGGACCGTTAAATGGGTTGATTGGTGTGTCAGAAATTTGAAGCGTATCTACCCAAACTGCTTTAGACAATACAATCAAGGTTACTGCTGAAGCTAAGCCTGCTACACCACCAATCACCGCACCGCGAGTCGTTAAGCCTCTCCAGAACATAGACAATACAAGTACTGGGAAGTTTGCACATGCCGCTACAGAGAACGCCAAACCAACCATGAACGCAACGTTTTGTTTCTCGAAAAGAATACCCAAGATCATTGCGAAGATTGCTAAACCTAAAGTCGCAATTTTAGACATGCGAAGTTCTGATTCAGGTGTCGTTTGACCTTTCTTGAATACGTTAGCATACAAGTCGTGAGAGATTGCTGAAGCGCCAGACAATGTCAAACCAGCAACTACCGCAAGAATTGTTGCGAATGCTACTGCTGAAATGAAGCCCATGAACAAGTCACCGCCAACCGCATCAGCCAAGTGCACCGCAGCCATGTTGTTACCACCAACAAGTTCTAACTTGCCAGTAACTGCCATTTTCGCAACATCAAGGAATTGTGGGTTGTTTGATACATAAAGGATCGCACCAAAACCAATGATGAAGGTTAATAGGTAGAAGTAACCAATGAAACCGGTTGCTACAACTACTGATTTACGTGCTTCTTTCGCGTCTTTTACCGTGAAGAAACGCATCAAGATGTGTGGTAAACCTGCAGTACCGAACATTAACGCAAGACCAAGTGAGATTGCATCAATTGGGTTAGATGCTAATTTACCAGGACCCATAATGTTTGCAGCATCTGCCAAGCTCAAGTCATGTACTTTAGAGAAAACTTGGATCGATTGCTCGAACATGTTAGTGAAGCTGAAGCCCACACCTTTCATTACCATGAAGGCCATGAAAGTTGCACCTGAAAGTAACATCACCGCTTTGATGATCTGTACCCAAGTTGTTGCCAACATACCACCGAACATTACGTAAGCCATCATGAGTAGACCCACGATCACTACAGCAAGGTTGTAGTTCAAACCGAAGAGAAGTTTGATTAACTGACCCGCACCTACCATTTGTGCAATCAGGTAGAATGCAACTACGACAAGCGAACTGAATGCTGCAAGGGTACGTACTGGCTTTTCAGATAAACGGAACGAGACCACGTCAGAAAGGTTATATTTCCCTAAGTTACGTAAACGTTCAGCAATCAAGAACAATACGATTGGCCAGCCCACCATGAAGCCCAGTGAGTATAGCAAGCCGTCAAAGCCTGACATAAACACCATTGCGGAAATACCCAGGAACGACGCTGCTGACATATAGTCACCTGCAATCGCGAGACCATTTTGGAAACCTGAAATACCACCACCTGCGGTATAGAAGTCCTTAGTGCTTGTGGTTTGCTTCGCTGCCCATTTAGTAATGAACAAAGTTGCGCCCACGAAAATCAAGAACATAATAATTGCAGGCCAGTTGGTTGGCTGCTGTTCTGCTGCACCTAAATCTGGTCCTGCAAATGCCATACCTGACATTAATACAGTAGACGCAGCCAGTGCTTTCAATGAATTCCATTTCATCTTAGTGCGTTCCTTTCTCATGTGTAATTGCTTCAACTTCACGCATCGCTTCTTCGTTCAATTGGTCAAGTTTGCCATTCGCAATTGATGAATAAACAGCACACAAAATGAAAGATAAAACGATAATGCTCAGACCTAATGGAATACCCCAAGTCGTCACACCGCCAGAAATTGAACTCAATAAGAATTCTTTGTTATAGCCCACTAAAAGCATGAAACCTACGTACACAAACAACATGATTGCTGTTAATGTCCAACTTAGGTTACTTTTTCTGCGAACCATTTCTTTGAATTTTGGGTTTTGTAGAATGCGTTCTACTTGTACCTCATCCATAACCTGCTCCTTCAAGCGCCCTGCCTTAGGCGCAAATTTTTAATTCGAATTATTTCGAACTTAAAATTAACAATGTTGGAGCCGATTTGCAATTTAGACTTTGGTCGCTAAAAAAATGATCAACCTCAGCGCAAAGGCAATGGAATAGGCTATCATAGCCCTATTGTCGATACTTTTAAGGCATCATGAACAGCTGGCTCATTATGGGGGTTTTAGCCCTCTATATCGCATTACTTTTTATCTGTGCTTTCTATGGGGAAAAACACGCCAGTCGTTTAAGCACGCGTGGGCGCATGCTCATGTTCAGCTTAACTTTAGGGGTGTACTGTTCATCATGGACTTTTTATGGTGCAACGGGCGCAGCCGTTCGTGAAGGGATCATTTTTTTACCCATTTATTTAGGGCCATTGCTGTTTGTCGCTGTTGGTTATGATATTTGGCGACGTTTAGGTCGAGTGCGACAACACCACGCCATTTCATCGATTGCTGACTTTGTTGCTGCACGTTACGGTAAAAGCGGGCCATTGGCATCACTGGTCACAATTTTGGCGGTGATTGCAATTATTCCCTATTTGGCTTTGCAATTACGCGCAATTGCGCTGAGTGCCGCAGTGATTTTGGATCAAAGCACCAATGTTGAAAGTACCACCAATGCGGTGTTATTCCTGACAGGTTTATTGGCTATTTTGGCGATGCTGTTTGGTACTCGACAAATTGCCAATACCGAACAACACGGCGGCTTAATGCTTGCGGTTGCCTTTGAGTCCTTTGTCAAACTATTTGCCTTGCTGGCTGTGGCCTTCTTCTTTGTATTTGAAGCGCCTGACAATATTCATCAAATTGCCAATGATGTTTCAATTACCTTCCATGAAGTACAGCTGTTTGGTGTGCCTGAAACCTTTTGGGTGCAAACCTTATTGGCGGCATTAGCGATTATTTGTTTGCCGCGTCAGTTTCACGTTGCTGTGGTCGAACTGCGCGATGAAAAACATATTCGGGGTGCGCGTCGCTGGTTTGCCGTTTATCTGATTTTAACCACCATCGCGATTGTTCCAATTGCCAGTTGGGCCTTGCACGCAGCTCCGCAATATTTAGCCATCCCAGATGTAGCGGTTTTGTCTTTGCCACTCAGTTATAACCAAGACTGGTTGACGCTGTTGGCGTTCTTGGGAGGATTCTCCGCCTCAACAGGCATGCTATTGGTATCTTCAGTAGCACTGTCGATCATGCTGAGTAATGACCTGATCATGCCTGCCTTGTGGCGCATGGGCATTTTCTCACGCCATGACAAGCGCTTGCCTTTGGTACTGAAATTCACCCGACGCATTTGTATTTTAGCGGTGATGCTGCTCGGCTTCCTGTTCTTCAACTTCTTTAACGATATTGATCAACTTTCTGTGTTTGGCTTGTTGGCCTTTAGTGCAGTGGCGCAGTTCTCCCCTGCCCTGATTGGTGGTTTGTATTGGCGCGGTGGCAGTAAACAGGGCGTTTATGCAGGTTTAATTGTTGGTTTTGCGATGTGGGCCTATACCCTGCTGCTTCCGACCATTTTACGCAGCCTGCCAAGTCAGTTCAGCGACTTTACCCGTGAGTTTTTACTGCTTGGGCCTTTGGGCATCAACTGGTTACGCCCTGAAGCCTTGCTTGGCTTTGAATCTTTTGCCCCGCTCACACATGGGGTGGTTTGGGCGCTCGGTTTAAATATTTTGTTATATGTTTGGGTGTCACGTATTTTCCGCCCAAGTGTGGCAGAACAGATTCAGGCCGAAAGTTTCTTTTATTATGAAACCAAGCCTTTGCCAACTCAGAACATGAGCAACGAGGTCAGCTATTCACATCAGGATGTAGCGCGTTTAAAAGTAGGCGATTTAATCACACTGGCAAAACGCATTACAGGCGAATCTCCAACCCGACAAGCCTTTGAGCAGTTTAGTCAGCAAAATAATGTGGTGCTGAATGAAAATGCCAATGCCAACGGCATGTGGTGGCGTTTTACCGAACAATATTTGGCAGGCACCATTGGTGCAGCATCTGCGCGTACTTTGCTCACCACTGCCATGGTCAATAACGGACTCGCTTTAGGGCAAGTTGCGAATATTCTTGACCAAGCCTCACAATGGCAACGCTTTAACCAAAACCTAATCATGACCATGATTGACCACATGACCCAAGGCGTGAGTGTGGTAGATGAAAATATGTGTTTGGTAGCATGGAATAATCAATATCTCAAACTATTTGATTATCCTAAAGATATTGTCTATGTCGGGTGCCCAATTGCCGATTTGATTCGCTATAACGCAGAACGTGGTGAATGTGGTCCGGGCTCAATTGAAGAACACGTGCGTAAACGTATTCACTGGATGAAAATGGGCAGTGCACACGAGTTTGAACGCATCCGTAAAGATGGTCGTGTAATTCAAATGCGTGGTAATCCAATTGAAGGCGGTGGTTTCGTGACCACCTTTGCCGATATTACCGCTTTCCGTGAAAACGAAGCCGTACTTGAAGCACGGGTACAAGATCGCACACAACAATTGGCCGATGCTTTGGCAGAACAGCAATTGGCACGTGAACAAGCCGACAAAGCCAATATGTCCAAAAGCCGCTTTATTGCCGCTGCCAGTCATGACTTATTACAGCCAATGCATGCAGCGCGCTTATTCAGTACGGCTTTAGAGCAAAGTATTCAGTCCGATGAAGACCGTAAAACCCTACAACAACTGGATCGTGCCCTGCATGGTGCAGAAAGTATGCTCTCGGCCTTGTTGGATATTGCCCGTTTGGAAGGCGGTACGATTCAGCCGAAACGTCAGGCTTATCCACTGCATGACTTACTCAGCGATTTAAGCCTGCAATTTAAATCCATTGCGGCACAACGTGGCATTGAATTCCGTGTGCATGACGTACAGTTCTGGATTGATACCGACCCACAATGGATTCGTCGTATTATTCAAAACTTTGTCAGCAATGCGCTGCGCTATACCGCCAAAGGGCGTGTGGTCGTGGGCGTGTTACGTTCTGCAGAACATCCACAACATATTAGAATTGGGGTGTGGGATACAGGTCCGGGTATTGCCGAAGAACAACGTATTAAACTGTTTCAGGAATTTGAGCGTTGCGGACATACGTCGCCTTGGGGTGAGCAAGGTCTAGGTCTTGGGTTAGCGATTGTGCAGCGTATGACCAGTTTGCTGAACTACCCTGTGCATGTCTATTCGGAATTGGGCAAAGGCTCGTGCTTTATGATTGAAGTGCCGATTGTCGAAGCTCCAAAAGTAGTGGCTGCACCTGTGCAAGTGGTGCCGTTGAAAACAAAAGCCTATAAAATTTTGTGTTTAGACAATGATGAAACCATTTTGGAAGGCATGGCGACCCTGCTGAGTAAATGGGGCTATCACGTATTTAAAGCCACCGAACCTGAACAAGCAATTGAGTTGATTCAACGTGAGCACATTCAAGTTTGGTTGGTCGATCAGCACTTAAATGACGATAAAATCGGTTTAGATTTTATTCTGGAACATCGTCAAGCCGATGTACCTGTGGCGTTAATTACTGCTGACTCTGATCCAGAACTACCGCAACGCTTAAAAGAACTCAACATCGTCTTGCTGAAAAAACCATTAAAACCAGCATCGCTACGTTCTTGGTTATCGGGTCTGAAAATTTCGGAGACTTGATTCACATACCTAACTTTGGCTAATTTGGGGCGCTCATCCCACAGAGATAAAGCTGAGATGAACGCACCGACCTTGTTACATTTTCTGGTTTGGTTACATTTGTTAGTCTGATGACCAAGCTTCACTTTACATAGCGAAATATGGCTACAATGAAAATCCAACACATTTGCTGTCAATATTGACAGCGATTGACCTGATGCAGCACACCAATTGACCAAACTTTTCAAAAACACTGCCTTTTGATGCGCTACAATTCACATTAAATATCATGGTCAGATTCGCTATGGCAAAGTCTGACAAGATCGTAAGCAAATACACCCAAACTTGCTTACAATTTCTTTAATTGCCGAGTTTGTAAAGGCTTTTCTGAGCACATTGCAATACATTAGACTTTAGTCTTATACATCTATTGACTATCTGCGCGCATAACTAAGTACAAGAAATGATCAGCGCATTCATCTTCAAGCCACATCCAAACAAATTTCCTGCCCTATTAAGCGTTGATCGACCTGTTTCCACGTTTTAGGAAGAATCTCATGAATACCGTGAACCATGAACAGCAGCTCGCAGAACAAACACAGCAGCTACAGCGTCAATATGGCGTAAATGCGCTATTGCCCGAAATTCACTGGGATCGTCTGTTTCAAAACAGCAAACTCAAAGCTCCTCATCTACAAGCGCTGAATACCCTGTATCAAACCGCAGTACCCTTAGCCCTACAAGTCTTTGAAGAACTCAATTTTGATGTGTTTCGCCCTGCGGCGTATCAACCACAAGGTTTAGGTCTGTTCAACAAACTTTCAGCACAGGAGGAGCAATTACTGGATGTTTTGGAACAAGAAGCGCAAGGCTTAGATCAAAGCACCCGCCAGCATATTTGGAGTATGTTATTACGTGGTGGTGCGGTACTGGTCTTTAAAGCATGGTTAGGCAAAGTCAAAACAGATGAGGCACAACTCGATACAGCTCAATTTGATGAATTGTCCGATTTGCTGTTCATTAAAACCTCACCTTTTGAGCTGGCAGAACGCTTAAAAGTCGATGCGCATGCACCCACTGAACATATTTTTCTACTGTATGGCAATGACGTGTATTTAGACCGTTTTAACAGTCTTGAAACGGCAGCCTTATTTGTCGATTTAGGCGTGTACGATGCTGCGTTTATAAGCCTGAGAGATGACCACGTTGCAAAATACCTGATTGGACAAGGCTATGTCAGTGAGCAGCAAATTGATGAATTGCAATGTGCCTTAAATCCTTTGAATTGTGCCGATTTAAATCCAAAACAGAACTATATTGCTTAGTGTGAGTTGAAGACTTAAATTCCAAGTAATCACATCGCAAACCCCATCCTATTCCAAATAAAAACAAGGCGTGCAATAGCACGCCTTGTGGCTTATTTCATTAACAATACACGAATGAATTTTGCTTAAAACGTCACACGTTTATAATCACGATATTCAGGCTTCCAGAAATTAGCCTCAATTGCCTCTCGTAATGCCTCATCACTCATGACAGCTGCAACGCCTGCATCCATTGCTGCTTTTGCGACTCTAAATGCAATAAATTTAGACACCTGCTGAATTTCATTTAAATCAGGCAATAAATCTGCATTTGGATCCTGCAACAATGGTGAGCAGTCCGCCAGCGCATTACTGGATGCAATTAACATACTGTCTGTCACACGTGTTGCCCCTGCAGCGATTACCCCTAAGCCAATACCTGGGAAAATATACGAGTTATTGCATTGGGAAATATTATAAAGTTTGCCCTGATAGTTCACTGGCTCAAATGGGCTACCTGTTGCAATTAAGGCCTTGCCTTCAGTCCACTCCAAAATATCGGCAGGAAATGCTTCAACTTGTGAGGTTGGGTTTGACAATGGCAACACAATTGGACGCTCGCAATTGGCAGCCAAGGTTTTAATCACCTCTTCAGTAAATAAACCCGGTTGCCCCGAAACCCCAATCAATACCGTTGGCTTGGCGTTTTGAATGACGTCCAACAGAGAAATCACACCTTCAGGATTGCCCCAATGTGCAACACGGTCAGGACTTTGTGCCAATTTACGTTGGAAATCGAGCAAGTTTGGCTGATTGCTGGTGAATAAGCCAAAACGATCCACCATATACACACGAGCACGTGCTTCAGCATCGCTTAAGCCTTCCACCACCATTTGCGCCACAATTTGCTCGGCAATACCACAACCTGCCGAACCTGCGCCCAAGAAGGCAATGGTTTGATCTTTCAGTTGTTTGCCTGCAGCCCGTGATGCTGCAATTAAGCTGCCCACAGAAACGGCTGCCGTGCCTTGAATATCATCATTAAAACAACAAATTTGATCACGATATTTGTTTAATAACGGCATGGCATTTTTCTGAGCAAAATCTTCAAACTGAATCAATGCCTTTGGCCAACGGCGTTTCACCGCATCAATCACCTGATCGACAAATTGATAGTATTCCTCACCACTAATACGTGGCTGATTCCAGCCCATATAGATCGGATCATTCAGTAATTGTGGGTTATTGGTGCCTACATCTAAGGTAATGGGTAAGGTATAGGCAGGACTAATACCGCCACATGCTGTATATAAAGACAGTTTTCCAATTGGAATACCCATGCCGCCAATGCCCTGATCACCCAAGCCTAAAATACGCTCACCATCGGTAATCACAATCACTTTGACATTCTTTTTATTGATGTTTTGTACAATATCATCAATATGGGCACGGTCTGGATAGGAAATAAAAATACCCCGATGACGGCGGTAAATATCGGAAAAACGCTGACATGCCTCGCCTACAGTTGGGGTGTAAATAATAGGCATCATTTCACTCAAATGCTGTTCAATCAGGTGATAAAACAGGGTTTCATTGGTGTCCTGAATGTTGCGCAAATAAATATGCTTGTTGATGGCATCGCTAAAAGCAGAATATTGCTGATACGAACGCTGGCTTTGTTCTTCAATATTTTCAATTGCATGTGGAATTAAGCCATGCAAGTTAAAACGGGTGCGTTCTTCTTCTGAAAATGCAGAACCTTTATTTAATAAAGGCAATTCTAAAAGGCCGTTGCCCGCATAGGGAATATATAAAGGACGTTTCTGCTGCAAATTTGCGGTTGTCATTGTTCATCTCATTCTAATCGGTTGCTGATGGCGCATGGATTGAGATGCACCATCTGACATCTGACTAGCTTAGCCCGAATTGCAGCAAATAGGGCATTTAGAAGTTTGATAACCAAATCTGAATGATTTTTATTTCTGATAGCCCATGTTATATAGGCATCGAACCTAATTTATTTGGGTGGTTGCAGTGGCGTCATATCTACAATTAAGCCAGTGAACTTACGCACCAAAGGCAGCACACATAATACGACTGGAAAAGCAAACGCCCAAGAAATCATCCAGTTATGCAACCACAGGGTAAAAAATCCCTCAATCCAGCCCAAATTTCGGATCATATTAATCAACGAAATGATGCCACTCATCAAACATGATAAAAAGAAAGGCATTACCACCGTGGCCCATTTCATGGGTAATTTGGGTACATTGCCAAAAATCATTGCACGTTGTTTCATGCTCTAGCCTTTTCGCCTCACTGAATGCCGCATACTATGCCATGAATTGCTTGCTTAAAGGATGATTTTTCAGGCAATTTGTTCATGCTTAGCTACAATCTCTGAAATTCGATAAAGCATACAATTGCACTCCCCTAAAGCCCCTGAAATTTGCTATATTTAGCGTTTTTCTGCACATCTATTTTTCGACTAAATATGAATACGGCAATACAAGCAGCGCTCGATCATGCAGTGCAATCCCTTCAAGCTGAAGGTGTACTCCCATCTGACTGGAACAATACGAGTAATTTAACCCGTACCAAAGACCGCAGCCACGGTGATTTCGCATCAAATATTGCCATGATTGCCTCTAAAGCCGCAGGCATGAAGCCACGCGATTTAGCCGAAAAAATTCTTGCTGCTCTGCCTGAAGTTGCAGACATCAGCAAAGCAGAGATTGCAGGCCCTGGTTTTATTAACTTCTTTTTAAATGCCGACCAGCGTTTTAGTGTTTTAGATCAAATTCAAGCACAAAAACAACAATTTGGACGCAGCCAAATCAATGCAGAAAAACGCATTCAGGTCGAGTTCGTTTCTGCTAACCCAACCTCAAGCCTACACGTGGGTCATGGTCGTGGTGCTGCTTATGGTATGACAGTTGCCAATTTACTTGAAGCCACAGGTGCTAAAGTTGACCGTGAATACTATGTCAATGATGCTGGCCGTCAAATGGATATTTTGGCGACTTCAACTTACTTGCGTTATTTGGAACTGGCAGGTCAAACGCTGGTGTTCCCCAAAAATGCGTATCAGGGTGATTACGTTAAAGACATCGCACAAAGCATTTTAAAACAGGATGGTGAACGCCATGTACGCCCTGTTGCAGATGTATATAACAATGTGCCTGAAGATGTGCAATATGCGGCAGAACTCGATGCCGATGGCAACAAAGTGGTCTTGTCGGGCGACAAAGAAAAACACATTGATGGTTTGATTTTCAATTCACAAACGCTCTTGGGTGATGATTATCGCGTGTTCCATCAGGCTGCGCTGAATGCTATTTTGGCCGACATTAAAGATGACTTGGGCGAGTTTGGTGTCACCTTTAACCAATGGTTTAGCGAAGCGTCATTGACTGAAAAAATTGATGAAGCTCTGCAAACACTAGATCAACGTGGTTATCTATACGAACAAGACGGCAATATCTGGTTTAAATCGACCGCATTTGGCGATGAAAAAGACCGTGTGGTGAAACGCCGCAATGGTCAAACCACTTACTTTGCTTCAGACATTGCTTATCACCTGAATAAATTACAACGTGGCTACACAGACCTAATTGATATTTGGGGTTCAGATCACCACGGTTATATTTCACGTGTGAAAGCGGCCATTGATGCACTAGGCTACGACTCGAAAAAATTAACGGTACTGTTAGTGCAGTTCGTGAGCTTATGGCGTGGTGGTGAAATGGTACAAATGTCATCCCGTTCAGGTCAGTACGTGACCTTGCGTGATTTGCGTAAAGAAGTCGGCAACGATGCTGCACGTTTCTATTACGTCATGCGCAAATCTGAACAGCACATTGACTTTGACCTAGATTTGGCCGTTTCACAAAGTAAAGACAATGCGGTCTACTATATTCAATATGCTCATGCACGTATTTGTCGTATGCTCGAAAAAGCTGCTGCTACGCAATTGAATTTTAATGCGACAACTGCACGTCAGTTTGCCGCTAAACTTGAGCTAGATGCTGAAACTGAAATTTTAGCCAAACTGGCTGCGTATCCTGAAATTTTAGTACGTGCTGCCAACAGCCACGAACCGCATCAGGTAGGTAACTATTTGAAAGAATTAGCAGCATTGTTCCACGGTTGGTACAATGAGCATAAAGTTCTGAATGATGATGCAGCCTTGACTCAAGCACGCTTATTGCTTTCAGTAAACGTACAACAAGTCTTGCGTAATGGTTTAGAATTATTAGGTGTCTCTGCACCAGAAACAATGTAAAAGCCAAATAAAAGCATAACAAGAGGAAGTCCACGTGTTTGGAAAAACGCAACGCGGTGTATCTGAACGACCGAATAAGCCAAAAAAACCACTAATTCCAACGTGGTTAGGCACACTCGTGGTGATTTTAATCGTGTTGTGTTTTGCTGTAGCCTTAATGCTATGGAAACCGTGGGCACCTGTACAGCCTAAAGGGCAAATCAATTCTGAGCATTATCAGGAAGATACCAACAAAGACTATCGTTTTTATGATTTGCTGCCACAGCAACAGGTTACCCCAATTCCTGAGCAAGCGGTGCCTGAAACACAGCAACAGAATACCGTAGTCATTGTTGAAGCGCCTGCTGCTGTAGAGGCGCCAGCGGCCAGCGAAGCCAATGTTGGTCTGACAGAAATGCCTGCCCCTGTGGTACAAGCCAGCTATATTCTACAAGTGCGTAGCTATACCGACCCAGATGCTGCAGATGCACGTCGTGCCGAAATTATTTTGAATGGTTTATCGGCAGATGTAGTGAAAAGTGTAGAAGGTGGTGAAACTTGGTATCGGGTGATTTCAGGCCCTTATGATTCAGCCGATGCTGCAGTGATTGCTCAGCAAACTTTGCAGCATAGTGGAATTGATTCAATTGTCGTGAAACGCTAAGCCTCATTGTTATCAATCGACCAAAATCAATTAAAAAAAGATGCCTCGGCATCTTTTTTTAGGTCTATAGAACGATGTACTCACAAAAATCATCGCTAGATTTGCATTAACTGCTGCTCACGTTCGCGTGCACGCTGAAATGCAAGACGCTGTTCCACGCGTGCCAAATAAGCCGCAATCTGTGGATAATGATGCCCGGTACGGCTTTGCAATGCTTGGAGCGGGAAACCCATTTGAATATCGGCAAAAGAAAAATCCCCTGCAAAATAATCATGTTTGCCCAAATAATCTTCTAAATAAGCAATATGATCTTTTAAACGAGGCTGAATAAACCCTGCTTTAACACCTGCAGTAATTTTTTGCGCCATTGGTCGAACTAACCATGGCACATGCTGCGGCACATTGGTTATCACCAATTGCATCACTAACAATGGCATTAGCGAGCCTTCGGCATAATGCATCCAGTATTGATATGCTTGCTGTGCTGAAGCCTGCTGCGGTTTAAACTGCCTTTGCGTATCATAATGCTGCTGCAAGTACTCCAAAATGACTGCAGATTCTGCAATGGTCTGCTCTGCATCCGTCAAAATTGGTGCTTTACCCAATGGGTGAATCAGCTTCAATTCATTGGGCGCACTTAAATTGGGCTGACGGTGGTAAAACTTGATTTCATAGTCCAAACCCAGCTCTTCGAGCGCCCACAAAATGCGGAAAGAGCGGGATTGATCAAGGTGGTGTAAAGTAATCATAAACGTCCTATTTTGTTTTTATTACATCTGTTTTTAAGTGATTGTTATATCTTCTGTTTCACGCAACATTATAAAAAGGCATGTCCTGCATGCCTTTTTATAAGAGACGGATTCAACTCTAGGTTTAACCCAATTCAGTACGAATTTCCACACTGCGTAACAAGGTTTTCGTCACAGGTGTTTTTTGACAGATATTCAGTACTTTTTGCTGTAATTCTGCATCTAACGCTGCTTCAGTTTGCACACGGCGTTCAATCCACTCCTGCCCTTCCTGATTGGTAAAGAAGTCCGCCTCGACCTGAATTTTGCCAAAATCCAAACCCTTATGCTGTGCATACATACGCAAGGTAATCATGGTGCAAGCGACCAAACTGCTACATAACAGATCATAAGGTGCAGGACCTGCATCTTGACCACCTAACTTTTCAGGCTCATCTACCTTCCATTGGTGCTGACCACTTTGGATCTGACCTTGCCATGCCGTGTCTAAACTGCGTACCTGTGCTGTGCCAATCTTGGCCATAAGATGCTCCCTATAGATTGATATTCCATCATTTATTTTGATGCACGCATTTTTGCGGGGAAAGTCGGCGCTTCTAAACGTGGTCCATCGTAGTCTGGTATTGTGCCAAAACGAGGATCATGATTGACCCATTGCTCACGTGCAATGCTGAGTTCCTCTTGGGTACGACCGACGAGATTCCACCACAACAAAATTGGCGACTCAAAAGGTAAACCGCCCAATAGCAACAGACGCGCACCCGCATGTAAATCTAGCTGAATTTCGGTTAAGCCCGGTTCAAGCACCAGCATATTTTCATCGTTTAATTCATGCCCATGCACAGTGGCTGTGCCTTCCAGCATCATCAAACCATATTCAAATTTAGGATTCAGCGGCAAACGGGTTGTCGTGCTGGTTTCACTATAAATATCTACCCCTAGCAACTCACTATGTACTAATACTGGTGAAGTGGTATTTAAAAATTCACCAACTAAGATGGTAAATTCCACTCCATCTAGCAAAACCACAGGCAAGTCAGGGTAATGATCAAAACGTGGCGCCATATTGCGCTGATCATCAGGTAAAGCAATCCACAGTTGCGCTGTATGCATGTGTGTTTCGGTGTCGGGAGCAACTTCGGTATGTGAAATACCATAACCCGCGGTCATTAAATTAACCTGTTTGGGACGAATCAATTGCTTAGTACCCAAACTGTCGGTATGCATAATGCTGCCTTCAATCATCCAGGTGAATGTTTGCAAACCAATATGTGGATGCGGCCCGACATCTAAGCCTTCACCTTGTGGAAAATTAACAGGACCTGCGTGATCTAGAAAACACCATGCCCCAATCATGCGTTTATGCCGACTCGGTAAAGCACGTTTAATTAAAGTTCCCTGCCCAATTTCAGCACTACGCAGTGGAAATTCCTGTATAAATTGCTTGACGTACTTATCACAATCGTCTGAATTGGAAAGCTCGGTATAATTGCTGTTGCTCATCCTATACCTCTTATATTTCTGTAAATTCCTTGACTATTAAATATAGTAAATCACTAACGAAGAGCAAGATGAAATTTGTTGTTCTGATTTTTATGGTTCAAACTTGAACTACACCTTAAAATATATGGCATAATTTTGACCAAAATTTAAAAAAATAGAGAAAATACCCAAATTTAGGGAGGTTATTTTTTCTGCATTTTGCGCATAATCCTCACTATAAGTTGTCAATTTGAGTAAATATCGCTATGTCTGTAAAAGCTCGAATGGGGGAACAGACCCGTTCGAAGATTTTAAGCAATCAGGAAGCCTCAGAAAAACTTTTAAAAACAACTGAGTGTGATCTTGAAAACCGACAAGCAATTGAAAAAGCATTGCAGCACCCTGCTGCGCAACTCCCGCCGCAATTTGAAACACATTTTTATCAACACCAGAATTTACATCAGCGTCGTTATTTACGCCAAGTCAATTACATTGGGCAAATGACGTTCCTGCTGTATTTCTTTATCGATTATTTCATCATTCCAGATGTCACTACACTCTCGGCCACACTCCGTCTCAGTGCTGTTGTATTGGCGCTGATTGGCAATTATTTCTGCTTTAAATTGATCAAAGATATTCGCCTGCTAGATTTAATTTTACCGGTCAGCGCCACACTGTGCTGCGGTATTTGGTTCTATATCCTGTCGCAATCACAAAGCCCTTGGATTTCCACTTATGTGTATGCCTCGGTCATTTTTGTGCTCATGGCGAACCTATGTATTCAAGTGCGTTTCCGCCCTGCGGTCTACAATTCATTGGTCATGAGCGTACTCATGTTTTTGGGGGTGATTTCCCTCACCAATTTGCAGGATGCCTTAGTTTTTATGGTGGTGTATATCCCTGTATGTTTGTTGAGTTTGTATATCAGTTGGATCAACACCCTAAATGCCCGCCATCACTTTTTACGCAGTTTGCTGGATGACTGGAATTTTCATACCTTGCAAGCCTTGGCACACACCGATGAACTGACCCAACTCAATAACCGACGTCAGTTTGTACACATGGCAGAACACAAAATTCATGCATGGCCTAAATCTGAATCGGTCTGCTTACTAATGTTTGATGTCGACTTTTTTAAACAAATTAACGATACCTATGGGCACGATATTGGAGATCGGGTGTTGCAAAATATTGCTGAAATTGCTCGTAAAGAAATGCGCCGCAAGGATATTTTGGCACGCTTTGGCGGTGAAGAGTTTATCGCTCTGCTTAGTGAAACCAGCTTAGATGAAGCACTGATGATTTCAGAGCGTTTAAGACAAAAAATTGCACAGCATGAAATGTGCATTGATAAAAAATGTTTTAATTTCACTGTCTCCATTGGAGTATCCAGTTTAAAACCGCAACAAACTGACTTACAGCTGTTGATTAAAGAAGCCGACCTCGCACTTTACCAAGCCAAACAAAGCGGACGTAACTGCGTGATCAGTTATGATGTGGGAATGTCTGAGCCACCCGAACCGATTTTAAAAAAAGAAGTTAAATCTTGGATGATCTAAAGATATAAAAAAATGAGCACATTACGTGCTCATTTTTTGGGTTTTTGGCTAGAGTATGTTTAAAAAACCCTAGCTGCTGCGCGCATCTTGCGCCCATCTTAAATAGCGGTGTTTTAAAATAGGCTCATGGCGTAAAACTGGCAAGCAGCAGTGCTGCTTGAAACCCCGACTGCCGCGCGCATAGCGCTTGGCGTAATTCAGGCACGAAGCAGTGCTTCGTGAAATCCCTGAATTACTCCCATTCAATTGTTGCAGGTGGTTTAGACGATACGTCGTAAGTGACACGTGAAACGTCTGCAATTTCATTCATGATGCGGGTAGAGATTTTGTCGACTAAATCGTACGGTAAATGTGCGAAACGTGCTGTCATAAAGTCCACTGTTTCTACAGCACGAAGTGCAATTACCCATGCATAACGACGACCATCGCCGACGACACCAACAGATTTCACAGGCTGGAATACCGCAAACGCTTGTGCTGTTTTGTCATACCAACCACTTGCACGCAGTTCCTGCATGAAAATGTCATCGGCTAAACGTAAAATGTCTGCATATTCTTTTTTCACTTCACCCAAAATACGCACGCCCAAACCTGGACCTGGGAATGGATGACGGTAAATCATGCTGTGTGGCAAGCCTAGAGTCGTGCCGAGTTTACGCACTTCATCTTTAAATAAATCACGTAAAGGTTCAACCAATTCAAAGGCTAAATCTTCTGGTAAACCACCCACGTTGTGGTGTGATTTAATCACATGCGCTTTGCCTTGTTTGCTGGCTGCAGATTCAATCACGTCTGGGTAAATCGTACCTTGTGCCAAGAATTTCACGCCATCCAGCTTACGTGCTTCTTCGGCAAAAACTTCAATAAATTCACGACCAATGATTTTACGTTTTTTCTCTGGATCAACTTCGCCAGCCAATGCACCCAAGAAACGCTGTTCAGCGTCGGCACGAATCACGCGAATCCCCATGTTTTCTGCAAACATTTGCATCACTTGATCGCCTTCGTTCAAGCGCAACAAACCATTGTCTACAAATACACACGTTAATTGATCGCCAATGGCTTTATGCAACAATGCCGCAACCACAGAAGAATCCACACCGCCCGACAAACCAAGCAATACTTTTTCATCGCCAATTTGCTGACGTAATTGCTCTACACGCAAGTCGATAATGTGTTCTGGTGTCCACAAACCACGACATCCACAAATTTGATGTACGAAGTTAGACAGTAATTCTGCACCTTTAGCCGTGTGCGTTACTTCTGGGTGGAATTGAATACCATAGAAACGGCGTGTTTCATCAGAAATCATCGCCACAGGGCAGCTTGGTGTGCTAGCCGTAATTTGGAAGCCTTCTGGAATGCGTGCCACTTTATCGCCATGGCTCATCCAAACGTGCAATTGGTTTTCACGGTCTTGCAAGTTACCAATCAGTTTGTCACGTACCAAAATATCGACTTCGGCATAACCGAATTCATGTACTGAACCCGCTTCAACTTTACCGCCCAGTTGTTCTGACATGGTTTGTAAACCATAGCAGATACCCAGTACAGGTACGCCTAAGTTAAATACAATTTCAGGTGCGCGTGGACTACCCGCTTGGTGAACACTTTCAGGTCCACCCGATAAGATAATACCGTTTGGATTAAATGCACGAATGTCTTCTTCCGACATATCGTAGGCATACATTTCAGAATATACGCCCGCTTCACGAACACGACGTGCGATCAGCTGGCTATATTGCGAACCGAAATCCAGAATCAGGATACGATCTTCAGTAATTTGAGTATTGGTAGTCATGACAAACAACTATAGAAAGGCAAACGAATTAAGCGCGCTATTCTAGCATTTTTCCACGCCTTGCGCACACTATTCAGACAATCCTAAAAATGGCTATTTTTCTTCGTGATATTGCAGTGACCACATACTCTAAGTTTTAAAAGACTATGCATTTTCTATGGCATAAAAAAAGCAACCTTCTTGAAGATTGCTTAAATTGTTGAGCTGATGTGGAAATCAATGACTTACTTTTTTGCTTCCAAAAGATGGTCTAGACTTATTTTGCCTGCACCGTAAAGCATGATGTAGAAGAAACCGCCAGCCAAACCAATATTTTTCATAAAGTTCAGCGCATCTTCTGGTGCAGCATGGAATAAAAATGCAGTTAAAAGACTAAAAACACCTAAACCCAAACCCACGACACGTGCTTGTAAACCGAATAGAATTGCCAAACCACCACCAAGTTCTAGCAAAATCACCAAAGGTAGCAATGAACCTGAAACACCCATAGCTTGCATATAGCCCACTGTCGCATCATAGCCTGCTATTTTGCCCCAACCAGATACAATAAATAAATACGCTAAAAAAGCACGTGCAAATAAACTTACAATGGCTTGCACACTTGCTTTTTCGACCACACTTTTTAACACAACATTTGGATTAAACATCAGATCACCTATATTTTTGATTCATTCTTGAAGACAAATACATCTTAGTTTTTTCAAAATTTAGGATAAATACGCATTTAAAAGACATGTTGTTGCATCTATGCAACGAAAAAAAACCGATGTGGCTGGTCTGGCATCCCTAAAATTGCTGTGAAAATTATTTACCTTTTCATACTGACTTTCCGCCTGTGGACTGCTAGGATTTGAGCACACTTTCGCTTGTTTTTTCCCATGGAACTGATTGATTTTATATTACACGTCGATGAACATTTGCTCGAATTCATCACCCAATATGGGGTATGGATTTACGCCATTTTATTCCTGATTATTTTTGTAGAAACAGGCTTAGTGGTCATGCCATTTTTACCAGGCGACAGTTTACTTTTTGCAGCAGGTGCACTCGCGGCTTCAACAGGCGTGATGGATCCTTGGTTACTCGGGATTTTATTATTTATTGCCGCAGTACTGGGCGATACTCTGAATTATCATATTGGTAAATATATTGGCCCGCGAGTTTTCGAGCTTGAATCACGTTTTATTAATAAAAAGCATTTGATTGAAACTCAAAAGTTTTTTGAACGTCATGGGGGTAAAACCATTATTTTTGCCCGCTTTGTGCCTTTTGCACGTACCTTTGCACCCTTTGTGGCGGGTGCAGGTAGCATGAATTATAAATACTTTCTAACCTATAACGTGGTTGGGGCATTTTGTTGGATTGCTTCGTTTATTACCCTAGGCTACTTATTTGGAAATATGCCAATTGTGAAAGACAATTTCACCTATTTAATTTTCGGTATTATTATTCTGAGTGTTTTGCCAGGGGTGATTGGTTTTATTCGCCAAAAACTCAAGAAAAAGGCTGCTTAAGTGTACGCATATTGGAAAAATTCAAGCGTTGAATACTCTACCTACAAGGATGCACTACGCATCCTTGGTTTGATGATCTTTACTTCGATTCTATATTTGTGCCTTTAAAAGAACCGTGCCACCACAGGCAACATACATACCACTAAAAGTAAGGCCGAACCTTTATAGAGCAAATCGGCTGTGACTTTTTTAGTTTCTCTGGCCAAAATCACCCGTCCAAATGACATCCAAAATAATGCGGTAGGCAACAACACCAAACTAAATAGCACATAGACCACAGCTACATTGGTCGGGTTATTCCAAGTTTCTACAGGGAAAATACCTGCAGCAAATAACAAAGCCTTTGGATTTTTAAAAGTTGAGAAAAATAATTGCGCAGGGCGAATGGTTGGATGCTTCTGACTGTGCTGCTCTAAATGCGACTGCTTCCATAAATGAAAGGCCATCCAAAATACATAGCCCGCACTCAAAATATGCAAAATATCAATAAAATACGGCCAGATTGGGGCACTTAAATGAATCAGCAGAGCCCATAAGCTAATTGCATAAGCATAGCCAAATAATTCTGCAGGAATCAGCATACTGGTTTTCGCAATGCCCTGTTGATGCGCTGAACTTGCCAATAATGCATTGGTCGGTCCAGGAATCATCAAGACCGCGATCATGGCCAAGACAAACCACCAACTTTCAATCATAAACACCAAAGTACGCCAGTCAAACAGGAGCACACCTTATATGAAAGCCATAAAAAAAGACAAGTTTTTCTAATACGCCAATACTGACCAAAGCGTATAAATATAACGACAATTCAATCTAAGTTTTTGTTTTTATATGTTTCATTTTAGGGAAGCTCTGAAACATTTTGCTAAAAAATTTTCAGCTATGGCTGTGCCATATAGGCACAACCACAGTGTTTTTTCTTAAGATGTTGCAGGTTTAAGCTTCACTATAATCGGGCAGGCTTTAAATTTTGCAGCCTGCACAATCGCTTCTTGCTCACCCAATAAACGTGCTAATTCGGTATTTTTGGTATTGGAAGACTGTCCCATATTCACCGAAACACTAGGTCCAATGCCCCAACCACCTCGGCTGCCCCAACCACCGCCTAAACCGATACCCACACCAACACCTGTACGTTTCGGTGCTTCAACACCGCTTTCAATATATTGCTGAATACGGTTATATTCGCTTTGTAATTGTTGGCAATTCAAAGCCTGATAATGTGTAGGCGACACATAGCTAGGTTTCACTGTGGTCGCACAAGCCCCTAGCAATAAACTACTTGCCGCGACAAGACCAATTGCAAATGTTTTCATGTCTACCTCTGTATCACGCTTGCTCAATTTCATTGAACAATGATTGATAGGCCTGCGTCAATTTATGATCTGTTGCCAAATGAATTAATGGCAAATTTTTATGATGTGATTCTTTCATCAACACCGAAGGCGGTAACATGCTATTCAAAACAGGTAAACCTTCATCTTTGAGTTGCTGAACCACTTCACGCGGCAACTTGGCCTGCGCCTGAAACTGATTCACCACAATGCCTTCAATTTGCAAGTTTGCATTGTGGTCATCCTGAGTTTCCAACACATTTTCAATCAAACTTTGCAAAGCACGTTTAGAAAAGACATCGCAGTCAAATGGAATGAGCACCCGATCTGCAGCAATTAATGCCGACAAGGTAAAGAAGTTAAATGCAGGCGGGGTATCAATAAACACGCGGTCATATTGATCGGACAATTGTTGCAAGGCATCACGTAGTTTGTAAATTTTATGTTTAGATTCTAAGGCATGTGCCAAACCACCTAATTGCGGGCTAGCAGGAATCACATCCAGATTCTTAAACGGTGACTGATGCACATAAGCTTCTAAACCTTTGCTGCGGTTTTTTAAAATAGAGCCTAGCGCATTGCCCAATAAACCTTTGGACTGATTGCCCCCCAAAACCTCTTCAAAATAATTTTCAATATTGGGTTCAAGTGCAGGTTTATCGGCAGAATAGGTCGCATCATCGCCCAGTAAATATTGACTGGAGTTGGCTTGCGGGTCGAGATCAATCACCAGTGTTTTTAGCCCCTGATGAGCACTGATTGCTGCCAAATTCACGGTAATACTGGATTTTCCAACACCACCTTTCTGATTAAACACCACACGTGTGCGCATTGTCGCCCCTCGTTGAATGACTTCAGTTCTTGTTATATGTTCAGTTTAACCGACCCGCTATGATTGTTGGCACATAGTGTCTAACAATCCTTAAACTTGCCCTAGCCAAAACTTGGTTTAAGCATAACCAAACCTAAAATGGCAATGAAAGCAATCAGGGCCAGTCCCCAGCCAACACGGCGCTGCACCAGCAAAATACGCTCATCTTTTTTATACGCTTTAATCAAAGAAGAAAGCATCACAAAAAATAAAATAATTTTGGCATAAAACCAAGCTTCGACCTGAAAATCCTTCAGAAATAAGGCAATGACTCCTGTCACCACAATCAGCGTGAGTGCCGAATGCTGCAAAGCTACAAAGACTTTCCATGCTTTAGGGTTTGGAGAGTGGTTCAATGTACCTTTAAATAAAGTCATGGCACGCACCACAATCACCAACAGCAACAAAGCCACTGCAGCAACGTGAATATTGTTCAGCATTGATAAATTTTCCATCTATAGCCTTCCCTTACGCATCTTTTGGTGCATGTGCACATTCAGGGCTTGACGTATCTTGGCCTTGCCACTCAGAGGCAACAAAGGCATGAATCGCAAGCGCATGAATTTTATTTGGCGCGAGTAGATCACCCACAGCGGCATAAATTTTTTGATGACGTTGTACCGAACGTAAGCCCTGAAAAACATCACTGACCATCACCACTTTAAAATGGGATTCTTTTCCTGGGAAATAACCGCCATGCCCTGCAGATTCATTCACAACTTCTAAATGACTTGGATTTAAAGCAGCTAAGCGTTGCAACAATTGTTGTTCTAAACTCATGATTGTATTTCCCAAAATGGTTTAAAGGCTGCCTAGCAGTATAACTGCGTTCTATACAATTCTCAGCACTTTGGCAGAATCATTCGTGCTTGGTGCTGTTACAGCGTGTTTTTCTACTTAAATTTGGCGATCTCATCGCCAGTTGTTCTAAAAAATGTCGTTTATTTATGCAATTAAGCTAATTTTTTGCATAAATGGATTGACCCTATTTTTGCATAATGTATTATACACCGCATGCGGGAATAGCTCAGTTGGTAGAGCACAACCTTGCCAAGGTTGGGGTCGCGAGTTCGAGTCTCGTTTCCCGCTCCAGATTCTAAAAGCCTCAGTTGAATGACTGGGGCTTTTTTATTGTTGTTTTATTCAATATTTTACTTCATAAGAAATTTTTATACTTAAAAAAGTAAGTTTACAAAAGTGCTCTTTCAAAACTGTGAACAAAAAACCGTGTAGATGATGCTCCAAAGTATCAATCATACAAGATAAAAAAAACTCCAAAACAAAAGATAGTATTAGCTACTACTAAGTGGCTTATGTTAAACAAGATCAGCTTGCCTAGATCCTAAATATTGATGCCGCGGAGCCTGTTAATAATTTCTGTCATTGCTTCTTAATAAAAAAGCAACTAATATGCTTCTTATACCACCAAAAAGCAATAAATATGTCTACACTAAATAAGTCTTTACTACAGCAAGTCAAAAAAAGACGAACCCTATTGGGTTTAAAGCAAGTTGATATGCAATCACGTACAGGCATTTCAAGACAGCAGTACCAAAAACTGGAAAGTCAAGGCAATCCTCGATTAGATACCTTAGAAATTATTGCGGCAGGACTAAATGCTCAACTGATGCTCATCCCAGATGATAAGGTTCATTTGATTAGACAATTATTGAATGATGAAATTAAAGTCACTATTGAAGATCAAGATGACTTAATGTCTAACCCATGGAAAGGTCTTCTCGGAGGAGAGTAATTAACTATAACTAAAAATATAGACAAATATTTGCATAAGTGCTCATTTTGTCTATGTCGATTCAGTAGTGGCAAGGTGGGTATTTATTAGAGATTTAAATGATTATCTTTTGTATTTTAGGTGAGTGTCTTGGTATATTAGCATCCATATCTATTGATTATCCAATCCCTTAACCTAGGCATGACTTTGTGAAATTAACACGCATTCATCACTGTAAAAACTTGAATGTGCAAAAGTACAAACAGCTTGAGAAACAAGCTGTTTTACTTGGTCGTATTCGTAGCGAGGTGTGGGCTAAATATGGTGCTATTTCAGGTTTGAATATCAGTGACAGAGCTATTCGTGATGCGTGGATGAAAGAAAGTCGTGACTTTGGTGTTTCTGCAAATGCGTGGAAAGAAACGCTAAGTGATTGCATAGGTGATATTAAAGCCTATCGAGAAGCATCAAAAGACAAAGTAAAGCAGGCGATCCGAAAACGCACCTCCTGTAATAATGAACAAAAAAGACTATACACCTTGCTTAAAAAAGATGAATGGATGACTGATAATTTCCTCCATCGTCAAATGCGTAATCACTTTAGGCATGGTGTTAATCACACACATAATCAAATTATTGTTCGTGCGGATATGTGTAAAACCTTTGAGTTAAATGGTCAATGTTGGCTTAAAGTACCAAGCCTAATCCCTCGACAAACCATTAAAATCCCATTAAATACGACTGTTGATTTTGCACCGCAAGGCACATTAAGAATTATTCTAAAAAATGGCAATATTGAAGTTCATTCAACCTATGATGCAGTTGAAACACAAGATTGTGGTCAGGAAACCGTAGGTGTTGATAAAGGTTATTCAGAAGCCTTTGTGGATTCTGATGGTGAAGTATATGGCAATGGTTTAGGTAAATTGATCTCAAGTGAATCAGACTACCTAAATCAAAAGTACAAACGTAGAAATAAGCTCAGAGCGATTGCTAAAGCCAAACCGCACAAGAAACAGAAAATTGAGTTAAATAATCTAGGTCGAAAAAAACTAGATAAGCGACAAGATACTCAAAAAGCAAAGCTCAAAACATTAATATTTACAGCAACTCACAAGTTGGTTGATAAAGCCA
>NZ_VPCQ01000014.1:0-35702 GCF_013418125.1 Acinetobacter sp. YH12205
CCCATGTGAGAGTAAGTCATCGCCAGCTCATTATTCTAAACACCCTCAACTAGCGTTGGGGGTGTTTTTTATGTGGGAAAGAAAATATTAAAAACTATAAAAAGTGAAGGCAAAATAAAACCATCAGGGGATGGTTTTAAAGAGTAAGCATACTTTCTAAATTTGATTAGATTTCACGTAGTTGTCGACGTGCATGTTTAAGTGCTGTTCTTAAACCCTCTTCTAGTGTTGGATGGTAGAACGGTTTATCTAAAATATCCTCAAGTGTGAGTTCTTCATCAATCATCCAAGCCAATAAGTGCGCCATGTGCTCAGCAGCATCCACAAATAATTCAGCACCTAATAACTTTTGACTTTTATTATTAATATAAACTTCAATCGCACCTTTATTTTTTCCCAGCACCAAAGCGCGACCTTGTTTTTCATAAGAAACAAAGCCTGTCGTAAATGCAATATTTTGCTCTTTCAGTTGTTTATAGTTTTGTCCTACAGATGCCATTTCAGGTGAGCTAAACACAATGCCCATGGGTGTTAATGTTTTAATATTTTCAATATTTGGAAAGCTTAAACAATTATGCACGGCTGCACGCCCTTCATGTGCTCCTTCATGTTGAATGGGGGTGTTAGTGTGTGCATCACCCACAATAAAAATAGCATGCCGTCCGAGTTGTTTGGTGTGTGCATCAATTGGGAGCTGTTTGATGTTGTTAAAACTCGTATCAATATTTTCAAGTTGAAGCTGATCTAAATAGCTGCGTCTACCCGTGGCAACCAATACATAATCGGCAGTTAAGCTCTGTGTTTGTCCATCTTCTTGATATTCAATTTGCACGCCTTGTTCTGTTCTTTGTAGTTGTGTTGGCAAGGTTTCAAATTTGATATTCAATTCTTGACTAAGTGTATTTTGTGCAATGGTTTGTAGTTCTGGGCTGCTGAGTGAACCAACTTTACGACTACGTGCAAAAATAGTGGTCTCTACCCCTAAGCGTTGCATAGCTTGAGCTAATTCGATTGCAATTACACCACTGCCAATGACGGTCAAAGATTGCGGTAAGTGCTCTAATTCAAAAATTTGATCTGATGTGATTAAGCGTTCGCCTAAGTTTTCTTTCCAGGCTTGGTCATAAGCAGGAGTAGAACCGACTGCAACAATAAAAGCTTTTGCCTGATATTGCTGTCCATTCACTTGAATTGTATGGGCATCAATAAAAGTCGCAAAGCCTGAAACTTTATGGGATGCTTCCCAACGATCTACATCTTTTTGTGTGGCACGGGTAAAACGATCACGTAATTGACGTACGTGCGTCATGATTTGGGATGTATCAATTTTTGCATCTACCGTGAGTGCAACTTCTTGTGCATGCTGAAAGTCGTGCATGCGATTGGCACTAGAGATGAGAACTTTGCTGGGCATACAACCAACGCGGGCACAGGTGGTATCCCATGGGCCGTGATTGATGATGAGTAGATTTTGGGTGTATTTAATCGCTTCTTTATAGGCGCTAATGCCTGCGGTGCCTGCACCAATGATAATGAGGTCGTACATTTGTGAGCTACTTCATGTAATAAATAAATTTAGGCTAACACAAGCAAAACATTTATCATGCTTTTATTTACATAAAGCAGTAACTATGGTTACATATCTGACAATATTAATTATATGTTTGATTAACTCATAGTTTTAGAGGGATTTGGGGATTAACTCAATGAAAAAGAAAGAAATTAGTTTTAAGTTTTCGGCTGTGGCTCTAGCAGTTTTATTGGCTGGCTGTGGTGGCGGTGGTTATTATGATAATAAAGCTACGGATTCTAATCCAGGAAATAATACGACCAATCCTAGTACTGGTGAAACAGTTCAAAATGTTAATGCTAGTGCTATTACTCTGACAGATGTTAATGGTGTACAAACTCAGGTTATTAACATTGATGGTGCAAAGGCCACTGTAAAAGTAACAGATCAATCAGGACAAGGTATCAGTGGTGCAGTTGTTACATTTACCACAACTGGTGATGTTATTTTAGGGAGTTCAAATGGTGCAGTACTAACTGATGCGGCAGGTGATGCATCAATTTCACTTGTACCAAGTAATCCTAGCTTAACTGGTGTTTATAAAGTCTCAGCTAGTGTGGAATATGGTGATAAAACTATTACTACTAAGGATTTAGCTTTTACTTTACAACCACTTAATGTTGTTTTAGCGAATATGGTTCCTTCGACGGATCAATTAGAAGTTGGTGGCTCAACAAATATTACATTAAAAACACAAACAGACAGCGGTAATTTTCAAAATAATGTAGTTGTAAACTTTACAGCTACATGTGGTACATTTACGCCAGCATCAGTTACTTCACTTAATCAGGGTGATATTACAACTACTTATAAAGCTATTTCTGTGACTGGTGAGCTGTGTCAAGGGCAGCCTATTATTTATGCAAAGAGCTCAAATAGTCAATCGACACCACAGGTTACAGTTAAAGTCGCACCAATTGCAGCAGACTCTTTAGTTTATACGACAACTTCTGCTGTTGATCTTGGTATTGCAGGTAGTGGTTCGGCTGCCTCTGGGCAGGTTGAGTTTACCCTTTTCGCAAATGGACGCCCTGCTCCTAATCAAGAGGTGTTGGTTCAATTAACAGAAGCTCCCCCAGATTTAAATTTTATTTCATTAGATAATAATAAACTTGAGAAATTAATAAAAAGTGATTCTAATGGAAAAATTATTGTAAACTTATACCCTGGTGATATTCCTGGACCAGTGGAAATTAAAGCAGCACTTGCGTCAGATCCGAAAGTCTATGCTTTATCTAAAAATGTAAAAGTTTCAACAGGTAGGGTCACTCAAAATGGTGTTAGTTTATCTGTTTCTAAACAATCTTTAAGAACGGATATTGATGGAGATACTTCTACAATTACCGCACGTTTAACAGATCGAGTTGGGAATGATGTACCTGAAGGGACAGTAATTAGTTTTGTTGCGGAAGGTGGCAAAGTAGATTCATCTTGTGCAACCAATAAAGCTGGTTCATGTAGCGTAACTTTGACGACACAAAATCCCCGTCCTGTAAATAACCGTGTTACTGTTTTAGCTTTTGTAGAGGGAGATAAAGCCTACAATGATTTAGACGGTAGTAATTCGTTTACAAAAGGGGATACTTTAACTCATAACATTGGTGCTTTTTTCCGTGATGATAATGAAGATAATCTCCATAATCTAGGTGAATTTATTTATAGTAAAGCGAATGCTGGTTTAAAATGCGCACTTTCTAGTTTTGAGCAGCCGAATATTCCTAATACTTGTGACAGTGGTTTAAGTGCAGTTTTACGTCAACAATTAGTTTTTGCGTTTGCTCATGATACTCCAACGTTTGTTTGGAAGAGTGGGTTTGAATCGAATGGAAAAATTTCAAAAGGGACTGGCACTTTTAGTTTTAATGTATATGGTAATAGTCTGAAAACTGTTCCAATGCCTTCTAGTACAACTGTTGGAGTTTCAGTTAAAGATAATACAACATTTGAACCTAGCGTTAAATTGATTGCAGTGCCATCTGATTCAACTAAAAAGGTTTTAAGTGTAACTGGAGCTGAACCATATAGTACTTTGAATATCACATTAGCAGATAAAGATTACGCAATTGTAATTTCTGGAAGTGGAACAGGAACCTCTGTGCCATTGGATGCAGCTATTACAGGTACACCACAATTTAATTATAAAAATCAGACTTGTGAGGCTGAGGTAATTAATGGAGATGAGACTGTTCCAAATACTATGGCTTTATTGACACCAACTACATTTGCAAATATTGCACCTGTCGTACAGTACACAGTTCGTTTGAAAGGCTGTGCACAGGGTGATGACATTAAGGTTATTACGAGTGTTCCTAATGGTAAAACCCAGACAAGTTGGTTAGAACTTAAATAATCAGTTATAAACTAAAAACCAACTCAAAATATTGAGTTGGTTTTTTATATTTACAAACTCGTCCCCACATTCACACCCACCGTCGGGCGTACTTGCATAGAACTACAAGCACTCAGCGCCAAGACACACATCATCACCAATACAACTTTATTCATGCAACAAACCTTGAGATTTTTCCTGATGAAATACCGCACTAGAACGAGCGCCACTACGACAAATCATCAGAATGGGTTTTGGAAGCTCATTATAATATTTAGCGAATTCAAGAATATCTGTTTGAGAAATTTTGCCGCTATTTACGGGTTGATAAATCACACTGATCTGAGATTTTTCCGCGATATTGCGTAATTCACTCACCTTAATAGCATTGCCCATTTCTTGATCAGGAAGGTTCACAATCACCGATTTAAAACCTTGCCGCATCAACTGTGAAAATTTGGCAGCATTCATCTGACCTGCAACACTGACTTTGGTATTTAAAGTCTGAACATCGTTTTGAGCGTGACTCAGCGGGATACTGCTACAGATCAGAATACAGCAAAATACATATTTGAGGATGGGTTTAGTCATCCAACAAATCCATTTGTTTTGCTAACTGGAATAAGTTGTTTGAACGGTTACCCGTGCGGCAGAACATCAACACAGGTTTTGGCAATTCGTTATAGTGATTGGCAAACGTACGCACATCTACTTCAGTAATTTGACCCGACACCACAGGTTGATAGACATAATCTAAGCCTGCTGCACGTGCAGCTTCTTCAATTTGCGCACTGGTTGGTTGCTCAGCACCACCTTCCATATCTGGGCGGTTATTAATAATTGACTTAAAGCCTTTCTCTACAACTTGGCTCACATGCTCAGGACCAATTTGACCCGCAAAACCGACTTGTTCAGACATGGGAATACTCCATCATTTTATTCATGACAATATGCTTTATGATAGCATTAAGCAGATTCAAGAGCAGAATGTTCTGAAATATTTATAACGATGATAACGATAAAATAACGCAATGGAGCGCTTATGCATTCCTATACGGTCGAGCCTTTATATGTCAAAAGTGATCACGAGGTGATTGCTGCAGACTTTTATCGCCCTAAATCTATAGAGAAACCCGCGGTGATTCTGATGGCGCATGGTCTAGCAGCCTTGCGTCATTTTAAATTGGTGCAATACGCACAATATTTTGCTCAGGCAGGCTATGCGGTGGTGCTATTCGATTATCGCTATTGGGGCGGGAGTACGGGGCGTCCACGTGAGTTGGTATCCATAGAGGCGCAGTTAGATGACTGGCGCAGCATGATTTCACATATCGCGGAACGTAAGTCGATTGATGCCAAACGTATGATTCTGTGGGGAACTTCACTGAGTGGCGGATATGTGCTGAGTTTGGCCTCACGCTTACACAATATTGCCGCGGTCATGGTACAAGTGCCTTTTGTAGATGGTGCGGAAAGTGCCAAGTTATATCCTTTGCAGCAACTTCCGAAAGCCCTAAAAATCTCCAGTCAGGACTATATGGGAGCAAAGGTAGGGATGTCGCCCAAAACGCTTGCAGTGGTGGCGCAAAAAGAACTGTGTTTTTTACCGACCACAGACAGTTATGCAGGTTATATGTCAATTGTGAACCCCGATCATTACTGGAGTGGGGAAATTCCTGCGCGGGTATTTTTTAATTTGATTCGTTATCGCCCCATTCAAGAAGTGCGGCAAATCAACATCCCTGTGTTATTTATTGCTGCACAGCGTGACAGCCTGATTCCAATTGAATCGAGCCGTGAAACGGCCACCAATATTGCACCTTATGTACAATATGAGGAGTGGGATATGCAACATTTCGATATTTATCATGGAGAATGGTTTAAAAAAGCGATTCAGACCCAATTAGAGTTTTTACAGCAACTGTTTGGAGTCAGTAAATGATTATTGTATGCCCTGAATGCGGTGCAAAAAACCGTGTACCTGAAGATAAATTATCTGCCAATCCTGCATGTGGGCAGTGTCATCAAGCGCTGATTCCGCTTGCACCCATTGAATTGAATGAGCAAAATTTCAGTAATTTTATTCAAAATAGTGACTTACCTATTCTGATTGATCTTTGGGCGGACTGGTGTGGTCCTTGCAAGATGATGGCACCACATTTTGCAACAGTTGCCAAGCAGAATCCGCAGGTGGTGTTTGCCAAAATTGATACCGAGGCCAATCCACGCTTAAGCAGTGCATTCCATGTGCGCAGTATTCCAACACTGGTATTGATGAATAAAAGCAATGAAATTGCTAGAATAAGCGGCGCGCTACGAGCGACTGAATTACAACAGTGGTTGGATCAGCAACTCAATGCCCAGTCTTAATGCACTGTTCGTGCTAATTTAATGCAAATGTCCGGAGTGAACGTGTCAGATTCTCATGTAAAACCAGAGGGAGTGCTTTCCCTACAAACAATTGCCATGCCAGCAGATACCAACTGGAGTGGAGATGTCTTTGGAGGCTGGATCGTTTCACAGATGGACTTGGCAGGTGCGATTCATGCCGAGCGTTTTAGTAAAGGACGTTGTGCCACGATTTCCATTAACCAAATGACTTTTTTGGTGCCTGTAAAAGTGGGCGATGTGATCAGTTGCTACACCAAAATTTTGAAAGTGGGGAATACTTCAATTCAAATGCAAATTGAAGTGTGGGACAGCCATGATGATTCACGTGAAGCTGTGCGTGTTACCGAAGGGGTATTTACCTTTGTTGCGGTTGATGTCAAAGGCTCAAAACGTCAGATTCCTGAAGAAGCCAAACAGAAGTTTTTAGAAGCTCAGGCTAGTCAAGCATCATAAGTATCAAGCTAGTCAAACATCGTAATGAAAAAAATCCCAGCACAGTAGCTGGGATTTTTTCTTGGAGAGGAAACAGGCGTTAGGCTTATTTCTGCTTTAAATGTGATTTTGACACCCATGCCCACAACATTTCACACTGAATCGGGGCTTCGCCTGATTCATCAATCACACTGACATTGACCAGTGTTTCGCCTTTGTCGGTGCTGTGCATGAGTTGTTGCTGTTCTGGGCTGAGTGTGGCAATGGCTGTCATTGCACCTTGAGTTGGACGTTTAAAGTCCACTTTCAGGCTTTTAATCAGCACAATGGCACTATCAGGTACATTCATAGCAGTCACAAAACCTGTAGCAGTTTCGGCAAGCAGCGCCATAGCACAGGCATGTACCTGTCCAATATGGTTTTGCATGGCTTTATGATTGGCAAGACTGACCACCACTTGCGATGGGGTTACTTCTTGATAGCGAATTTTCGCAGTGCCCACCATCGGCACGACACGACCAAAGGCTTGACTCAAAAGGCGGCTTTGAATGCCTTTCGGCAATTTTGATGTTGCTTTGACCAGTTTGTTTAAGCGATTGGTTGGTGTCATGACATCCCCAAATTAATCTTTAAAGTTGTTAAATTGCAGTGGCAGACCAAATTGTTGCTCTTTCAAGAACGCCATTACTTGTTGCAATGTGTCGCGTTTCTTGTCGGTCACACGAATTTTGTCACCCTGAATAGAAGATTGCACTTTAATGCCACTGTCTTTAATGGCTTTGTTAATTTTTTTTGCGGTATCTGAGTCAAGACCATCTTTAAGTTTGATCACTTGAATCACATTTTTACCTGATGCGGTCATTTTTTGTGGGTCAAGCGCCTGAATGTCGACTTTACGCTTATAGAAGTGATTTTCGAGCATGGTATACACTTGCTCACATTGGAAATCACTTTCAGTGGAGATTTTAATCTCTTTGTTTTTTTCATTGAGGTCGATAGAAACATCCTGACCACGAAAATCGAAACGAGTACCGATTTCTTTTTGTGTGTTTTGAACCGCATGATTCACTTCAAAAAGTTCTAATTCAGAAACAATATCGAAAGAAGGCATAATGAAGACCTTTGCAAATGGAAACAATATCTGAGATGCTAGGGATGTTTTCTTCATTTGCCAAGTGTTGTTTTACATCAAAGGAGTGCGCAATGATCCGTAAACAAGAAATTACAACATTTGAGTTCCCAGCTGACGCGATTATCTGGGATGTACGTGATGCAAGTGCTTATGCAGAAGCTCATGTTAAAGGTGCTGTGAATCAGCCAATTAACGATCTATCAGCAGAGAGTCTTACTCAGGTGTCGGCGGATCAACCCATTTACATTTTATGTGGTGGCGGAAGTAAAGCCCCACGTGCAGCGGAAAAACTAGAAGGTTTGGACAGCTCACGTGAATATGTGGTTTTAATGGGTGGTACACGTGCTGCGCGCGACGCAGGCATGCCTTTGGAACAAGGTCACTAAGTATCATCAATATGAAGAAAGCGCCGTAAGGCGCTTTTTTGTTGGGTATCGTTTTATTTCTATTTTCTCTAAGCGAGCGTTAGCTTGAAGGTGGAGGAGCTTTAAAATAAGGCTTCTTGGTTTTCACCTTTTTCTGAAAACGTGTAGCTGCCAGTTTTTGTACTAAGTTTTTAGGTACAGCGCAGGCTTCTGCTAAAACTTGTGCCGCCAGTATTTCACTGCACAACGGGGCAAATAAAAAGCCTTTAGAACCGAGTCCTGCAAAGCTGTAAATTTCCTGATCATCACGCATTTTGCCAAGTAGGGGAAAATAATCCTTACTTTGGGCGCGTAGCGAAGCGCGACCTTGCCAAGTATCTACGGGTGCTAAGTTTTCGGCATACGCAGGAAAGACACTGTGGATAAGTTCGTAGTTATGCACATGGTCTTCTGCCAAGACGTCACAATCTTCCCGATTTGGATAAAACGATGCACCTAAAATCAGTTGATCGGCATTGAGCTGCATGCAATAGCCGCCATAGCTATAGGCTTGTGATAATGGCAAAGCCTGATCTGTATTATTTACCCAGCTAACTTGCCCACGAATGGGTTTAAGCACAGGGTAATGCTCAAAAAAAGCACCGCTTTGCAGCGCTGCACAGACGATGACATGATCAAATGTTCCAAGTTCAGTATCTACGCTGTGTAAGATCAGTTGCTGTGCTGTCGTGGTGATTTGTTTAATTTGAGCTTGCTGAAACTGAATGTGCGGATGCGCAAGAATTTCATCACGCAGTTGATGTGGAGAAACTGCTCCTGCTTGCAATAAGTTTAAACTGGCAAAGTCGCTTTGTGGCGTAAGTTCGGTTGCACTCTGTGCTGCTAAAATACCTTTTGGATATTGTGTGGCTAAATCCAGCAATTCATCGGCATGTTTAAGTGCCAGTTGATGAATCTGCAACGGACGAAATGCTTTGAATGCGGCATAGTGATTTAAAGCATGTTGCCATGCCAAAGTCATTAAATGATCAGCACTTTGATGAATTGGGCAAAGTTTTGGGTTTAAGAGTGCCAAAGGATTGCCAGAACCGCCTGCAAGTGGCGCTGTTTGGTCATAGAGCGTGACTTGATGCCCTCGTTGGGAAAATGCCCACGCACAGCTTAAACCCGCAATTCCTGCGCCTATGATCGCAATATGGCGCTGTTGGTTGCTTGTTGTGGTATTTGTTGTAATTTGAGTTTCGTTCTGATCGGATATTGGCTCTATTTCAGGCGCTTGCCAGATGGCTTTCAGCATTTCCCGTTTATGCCCAAAACCGCGTGGGCGGGTGATGTGAATACCGTGTTGTTTTAAGCCACGTTTGAGTACGCCTGCCACACTAAATGAAGCAAAAGTCGTGCCATAATCGGACAGTGCTACAATCGGGTTGAGCACGGTTTCCTGCCACATATCGGGGTTACAGGCGGGTGCAAAGCCATCTAAAAACCACGCATTGACAGGAGCAGTTTTAGCAATGACAGGAAAAACTTCCTGAGCATCGCCTAGCCATAAATCTAGGCTAAAGCGTTCATCTGGAAAGTTTAAACGATGACAGCCTGCAATAGCGGCAGGGTATTGCTGAATCAGCTGTTCAGACAGATGACTGAGTTCGGGCCAAGCCGCTAAGGCACGTATAAGATCGGCTTTGCAAAGTGGAAATTTTTCGACAGAAATTGCGTGTAAATGGCTGCGATTATTGGGACGTACCTGTTGCCATAATTGCCAGAGCGCTAAAATATTTAAGCCTGTACCAAAGCCTGTTTCGCCTACACAAAAATATTCAAAATCATTCAGCGCTGCTAAACGGATGGGTAAGTCATTGCCCTGTAAAAACACATGCCGTGTTTCTAATAAACCGTTGTCTTTAGAGAAATACACATCGCCAAATTGTTTGGAAATGGGCACATCAATACCATCGACCAGTTGCCAATCCAGCTCGGCAGTTTGAATAGGCTGAAACAAAACCAGAGTACCTTAAATCAAGAGGTGAATGCTCACCTTACCATTGGCGGCGACGTTTGGTATAGACATAGCTAGCAATTAAGAAGCCGAGCAATACGCCAACCGCGAGTGTTGCAGCACCGTATAAAAACATTTGCGCACTGCGTTCACTTTGCAGTACTTGAACTTGCACGCCTAAATTATCGTTTTTAAGTTGCAGTTCCTGATTCTGTGCCAAAGCATCGAGGTTTGCCTGTTCAAGTTGTTGCAAACGTGTGCTCTGATCTTTAATCAAGGCTTTGGTTTTAGCTTCCTGAAGGGCTTTATTTTTGGCAATTTGTTCTGCAGTCAGGGGCTTATCTTGTGCAGGAGTAACCCCATTGGCTGTTGCTACAGCTGCCGTGTTGGTCACAGCAGCAGGAGCAGGTGCAGTAGGTGTGGTTGTGGCTGGCTCAACTGCATATACAGGTGAACTGAGCAGAACAGCAACAACACTGGCAACAACGAAACGCATAGCGCTTATCCTTGAGGGAATGCTTTATTGAATGGCTTAACGTCAATGTGGCTATATACGCCTTCTTTTAAGAAAGGTTCATCTTGTAGCCAAGCATCGAGTGCTTCACGACTGTCAAAATCGACAATCATGGTGCTGCCATAAAAGCCTGCTTGTGGATTGCTTGGGTCTTTTGGCATTGCCCCCGCCACAATTAAGCGACCTTCGGCATCGAGTTGTTGCAAACGTGCAAGATGTGCAGGACGGGTCGCAAGACGTTTTTCCAGTGTACCTTCACGGTCAGTACAACTCAGAACAAATAAAGGCATAGTTACTCTCGAATATCGCAGATCAGAAATTATTCAGATGTTTTAAAGTATTTGCGCAATACAATAAACTGCACAATGATAAAGGAAAACATCACAATCATGTCACCAAAAGCAGTGAATTCGCCCCAATATTTTCCGTCCATAAATAAAAATGCAAAAAATACGTGTAGGAAAGACATGACTGCAAACATGGCTGCCCAAGTATAATTCAGGTTTTTCCAGCCAGCTTCGGTCAAGTTGAACACAGGCCCAAATAAGCGTTGAATCAGTGGTTTACGGTCTTTGCTGAACCATGGTGATAGCAAAAAAGCACCTGCAAATACAATGTTTAAAATGGCAGCTTTCAGGCGAATATAAAAGTCATCGCTTAACATTAAAGTAACGCCACCAAAAATTACGGTCATAAACAGCACAATCCACTGTTGTTTATCTAAACGGAATTTTTGCATGATGAACAATGCGCCGTACACCACTAACATCGAGATGATCAGACCTGTGGTGGCCACCAAAATATGGTTGTTATCGACACCGCCTGCAGAGCCGATGAGTTGTAGTAATTGATGATTAGTGTCTTTTGGATCTACAGTTTTGTATAAATAAAAGAAAATAATGAGGGGCACAAAGTCTAAAAGTGCTTTCATGTTAGAGTATCTAAATCTGATCAAATAAATGACATAGTATAAGTGATGCACGGCGTAGATTTACATACACACAGTAATATTTCTGATGGAACTTTGTCACCTGGAGAATTGGTGTCTGCGGCAATTCAGCAGGGCATTCATACCTTGGCATTGACTGATCATGACACAATGGATGGGCTGGCTTTGGCAGAGCAAGCGGCTCAGGGGCAAGATTTAAAGATTATTTCGGGAGTGGAAATTTCCAGTCAATGGTCACGTCCTGCCACTAAAAAAAGCTATAGCGTGCATGTGGTGGCGCTAAACATGCAAAATCCTGCACCTTTACAGGCGCTGCTGGAACAGCAAAAACAAATTCGTGCAGAACGTGCCAAACAAATTTGTGATTTACTCACTCCGCTGATTGGACAAGATATTTATAATGATGTACTTCTTAGAGTCGAAGGCGTAGCAGATCGGATTACCCGTACGCACATTGCCAAAACTTTACAGGAAAAAGGCATTGTAACGCGTGTGCAGCAAGCATTTGATAAATACATCAAAGAAGGCAAAAAGGCTTATGTGAAATTTGATGGCTTGAGTTTGGAAGATACGATTCGGGTGATTCACGACAGTCAGGGTTTTGCCGTGTTGGCGCATCCAACCCGTTATGATTTATCTGCGACCAATATTCGTTATTTAATTGAAATTTTTGCCAAATATGGGGGTGATGCAGTGGAATTGCCGCCTAATATTGACCCTGCATCGACCCGTCAAATGGTGGATCGCATGATTGCTGAACATGGTCTAAAAGTATCTGTCGGCAGTGATTTTCATGGTGAAAATATGCCGTGGATTAAATTGGGCAATATTCCGCGGGTGAAAGATGGTCAAATTGGGATTTGGGAGAGTTTTGTTGAGTAACTCCCTCATCCCAACCTTCTCATATAAGCAGATGTGATATCCATTATTAAAATTTAGAAAGGATAAAAACTCCTTCTCCCTCTGGGAGAAGGTTGGGAAGAGGGTCTAAAGCAAATTATTGTCCTGTGCCTGAATTGGTGGTGGCGTTGGTTTACCCAACGTACCCAATAATTCAATTTCAATGGTTCTTACCATGGCATCTAAAGGTAAGTCATTGCTTTGCGTGCCAAAAGGTTCTTCAATTTCAGAACTGAGCGCATCCAGACCTAAAAAAGTATAAGCCAAAATACCGACCAAAAGCGGAGTCGCCAATCCGAGTGTAGACCCTAAACTAAAGGGCAACATAAAACAGAAAAAGTACACTGTTCGGTTAAGTAGGACTGAATACGCAAAAGGGAGCGGTGTGGTAGCAATACGGTCACAACCCGTGAGTACCAAACTCAGCTCTGTGACGTGTTGATTCATTTGTGTGTAAATAATATCGGAAATTTCGCCCTCTTTAAGTGCTTGCATTAACTCCCATTGAATCAAACTGAGCGTGTATTGCGGCGCATTGGCTTGTTGATACAGTTGGGTAATTGCTTGCTGACTCATGCCACTGGTTTGAATTAACTCGGTTGGATTGGCAGTTTGATGACGCAGGCGGTCGCGCAAGACATTGGCAAATACAATGACGTGCTGAATGACGCGTTCACGTCGTGCTTGACTAAGTATACGGCAGTCGCGGTCAAAGTGGCGCGCGTTGGCAATCAGCATGCCCCAAAGTTTACGTGCCTCCCACCAACGGTCATAACAGGCAGAGTTTTTAAAGCCCAAAAAAATCGACAGCACCACCCCAATTAAAGTAAAGCCAACCAAAGGCAATTCTGGAAAATGAAAATAACCAATATAAGACAAACCGCCAATAATGGTGGAGATCAACATCACCAAGCCCAAAGGCGGTAAGACCTTCGGTAAAATCGTGCCCCGCCAAGAAAACAGTAAGTTAAATACACTGGGTTGATCGACTATCATTTTATTAGAATCATCACAATTTTTTGATGATCTTCTGTGCTTGTGCAGGCTTTGTCAATATGCAAATTTTAAGTGTGCTCAAATTTAAGCAGTTGTTGTTCGGCAAAGGAAAAATTACCTTCACTTGAGATGATACAGTGATCGATCAAACGCAGCTCTAGCAACTGACAGGCTTGCTGAATCTGCTGCGTCAGGACTAAATCTGCAGGTGAAGGTTGTGGTAAGCCGAAAGGATGATTGTGTGCAATCACAATCGCTGTGGCATGTTGACTAATCGCAAAACGTAGCAATTGATTAATGGAAATTTCACACGAATTTAATGCACCATAAAATAATTTTTTAAAGCTGATTTTGCGTAAACAGGCATCAAGGCAAAGCACCGCAAACACTTCTTGGGTTTCGCCCAAAAGTTCAAAACGCAGATACTCCATCAAGCGTTTGGAATTGCTAAGCTCAAGTGCATCTTGTTTTAAATGTTCGGCTACATAGCGCCGTCCAAGTTCTTTAACTGCCATGAGCTGTGAATATTTACTGTTACCCATGCCGTGAAATTGACACAACTCGGCAATGGGTGCATCGAGTAAAGTAGTGAGATTGCCAAAATGCTGAATTAGCAATCGTGCCAACTCCACCGCAGAATGTTGCTGTGAGCCTGAGCGCAAAAAAATAGCCAATAGTTCGGCATCAGATAAACTGGCAGCACCATTTTGAATGAGACGTTCACGTGGCCGTTCTTGTTCAGGCCAATGTTTAATAGATAAATGCATTGTTATTTGACTTTGTTATTCTAAATTTGAAACTTAAATCCCAACAGATCTCTTGGGAATGACATTATTTAATGCTATTGTGAGCCCCACTGCAACAAAAAGGTGGCTTATTTGTGAGCTTCGATTTAAGCGTACTCCCTCATAAAAACATTATTTTAGCTGTGACAGGCGGCATTGCGGCCTATAAAAGTGCGATTTTAGTGCGTCGTTTAAAGGATGCAGGGTTTAGTGTTCGCGTGGTCATGACCAGAGGGGCACAAGCTTTTATTACACCGCTGACCTTTCAAGCATTGTCGGGCAATCCTGTACATACCGAATTATTAGATACCGAAGCCGAAGCAGGCATGGGGCATATTGAATTGGCACGGTGGGCCGATTTAATTTTGGTTGCGCCCGCCAGTTGCGACACCTTAGCCAAATTTGCTGCAGGTCTGGCCGATGATTTGCTCAGTACTTTATATTTAGCCACCACTGCACCAGTTTGGGTTGCACCTGCCATGAATCAGCAAATGTGGGCAGCCAAAGCCACACAGCGTAACTTAACCACTTTGGTGGAAGATGGCGTGCATGTAATTATGCCCGATGCGGGCGAACAAGCCTGTGGAGATGTTGGTTTAGGGCGTATGCCAGAACCTGAAGATTTGGCGCATCAGGTGACGCAGTATTTTCATCAGGCACAGCGTGCTTTGGTGGAAAAATTTGGCATGTTGGCAGGCAAAAATGTCACCATTACAGCAGGCCCAACCCGCGAAGCTTTAGACCCTGTGCGTTATATTTCTAACCATAGTACAGGCAAAATGGGTTTTTCTTTGGCTGCAGCCTGTTATGCAGCAGGGGCAAAAGTCACGCTTATTGCAGGCCCAGTTAGTTTAGATACGCCAAATGGGGTACAGCGAATTAATGTGTCTTCTGCAATTCAAATGCTAGATACCAGTTTGCAGATGCTTGAACAAGGCTGTGATATTTTCATCGCTACAGCCGCGGTGGCAGATTACCGCGTGGCAGAAATTGCGGAACACAAAATTAAAAAATTAGGCGATGAGCTGAATGTGGCGTTGGTCAAAAACCCTGATATTGTTGCGACCATTGCGCAACAGGAAAAACGTCCGTTTATGGTTGGCTTTGCTGCAGAAACCCGCAATGTAGAAGAGTATGCAGCAGGCAAGTTGGTGGCGAAAAAACTGGATATGATTGCCTGCAATGACGTTTCCCGTGCCGATATTGGTTTTGCTTCCGATGAAAATGCCATGACGGTATTTTTTGCCGAAAGCTACCGTATGGAAAAACGCGATTTGGAAAAAGCCTCGAAACAGGAAATTGCGCAGCAATTGGTCGAAGCGATTCATGATGCCTTGTATCGAGATCCATCTCAGGATGATGATTTTTAATTTTGATCGTCCATCAGCAAACGGATGACATAAAAAACCGCTGAAATTTCAGCGGTTTTTTTATATCCAATCGCGAATTAAGCTTGACCTTCAGCTGCAGCGGCTTGAGCACGTTGCATATTGGCTTCAAACTCGGCATCGAAGTTGATTGGCGTTAACAATAATTGTGGGAAGCTGCCTTTGGTAACCATATCATTCACTGCTTCACGCAAGAATGGGAACAAAATGTTCGGGCAGTATGCGCCAAGAATGTACGGTAAACGCTCTTCTTCAACGCCATCAATCAGGAAAATACCAGCTTGGGTAACATCAACAATAAATGCAGTATCGCCCGCGTTGTTGGCTTGAACCACAACTTTTAATGCTACTTCAAAGTGGGTTGGATCAATTTTTTCTGCAGAAGATGACAGGTTGATGTTCAATTCAGGCTGCCATTCTTTGGTAAATACTTGTGCCCCAGGAACTTCAAAAGAAATGTCTTTGGTATAAATACGCTCTAATGCCAATTGTGGTTGAGCTTGTTGTTCTTCACTCATGTTAAATCCTTAAGAGTTGGTTATCGTGTTATGTTTATGCCAATAATTGATCGAGCTTGCCTTCGCGATCTAACGCATATAATTGGTCAAAGCCGCCAATAAACTGGTCATTGATGAAAATTTGTGGAACGGTACGATGATTGGTGCGTTGCATTAATTCAACACGTACTTCAGGCGCTTCATTCGACAAATTAATTTCTTTATAGGCAACGCCTTTACGCTCAAGGAGTTGTTTTGCACGAATGCAGTATGGACATACAGTCGTTGAATAAATAGTGACTTCAGCCATGATTGTTCTCCTTGCGAAAAATATTGGGTAAAACTATTTGCTTTTTACTAAAGGTAAACCTTGTGCTTTCCAGTTGCTAATACCGCCATCTAAACGATAGGCATCGGTATGTGCGACCTGTTGTAAAGCACTGCCTGCAACCTGACCCAAGTTACAGATAAAGACCAATGGGCGATCTGAGGTTTTTAACTCTTCAACATGCTTGGTAATTTGGCTATAGGGGATATTGCGGCTACCACTGATATGACCTTCACGGAAATCTTTGGCATCACGTAAATCAATCAACATGGCATTTTTAGCTTTGACTAAAATACCCAAAGATTGTGGGGAAATTTTGCGACCATTGCGTTGACCTTCTAACACAAAGAACAACACTACCAATACAGCCAGCGTCCCAAATAAGAAGGGATGATTCCCCATAAATTCGAACCAACGTTCCACAAGTCACCTAATTACAATGTCAAAATTGTTCAAGAGTATAGCGTATAAATATGGCGATCAAAAACACCGCTTCAAGGGCAGCGCCATAATAAAATTAATTTTTTTGTTGCGCTTCGGCAATTTCATCACACAGTCTTAAATAACTGTCTAAACGACGCGATAATATTTCACCTTCTGCAGCAGCCAGTCGCAGCGCACATTGCTTTTCATGTTTATGGGTACAGTTGCGGAATTGGCAATGCCCCAGCAGGTTTTCAATTTCAGGAAAACCATTTTGAATTTTATCTTGGCTTAAGTGCCATAAACCAAATTCACGAATCCCCGGTGAGTCAATTAAGGCTGCACCATCTCCAAAGCCAATTAAGCGGGTAGAGGTTGTGGTGTGTTGTCCAAGTGCTGAGTTTTCTGAAATGATATTGGTCTTTTGCGCCGCTTCAGGCACGATGGCATTAATCAGCGAGCTTTTCCCCACACCCGATTGTCCAACAAAAGCCACCGTTTCACCTGCCAAACGTGCCGCCAAATGCTCTAAATTCGCATCGGACTGGGTTTGCATGACTTCATACCCCAAGTCTTGATATTCCTTAAGCAAGTCTAAAATCGGGTCGTTTTCTTTGAGCAAATCAGATTTGTTTAAGACCAATAAGGCGGGAATATCGGCATCGGCACAAGCAACCAAATAGCGGTCAATCAAGCCCGGTGCAGGTTCAGGCAAAGGCGCAAAAACAATCACAATCAAACTGATATTGGCGGCAACAGGTTTAACTTTGTGATAACGATCAGGTCGGGTCAATAAAGATTGGCGTGGATGAATCGCGGTAATAATCCCTAAACCTGTATTCGGATCGGCTTGCCATTTGACCCGATCTCCCGTCACCAATAATTCTAAATTGGTGCGAGTATGACAACGCCAAATGCTGCCTATTTCGATAGGTTTCCAAAACGGTTCAGGCTCACCTGCGTGCACCACCGGTTTTTCAGGATGAATTTCAGGAACAGATAAAGCCTGAACTTCTAATTGACGACCATAGTGTTGTACCACCAAGCCTTCTAAATCATGTGAAGTGTCAATGTCTGCCTGACGTGACTTGTGTTGTTTTTCAATTCGACGTTGCTGTTGTTCAGTCAATCGACGCTTACGAATTAAAGCCATTCATATCCTAAAAAAACCATGAACTCAGGATGGCAAAAATAGCATGAAGCGGGGGCACAGTTACAGCCAAGAAGCAAGAAATTTGCTACTATGCTGTTTTTAAGCCGAATAAGATTGCACATTTATGAGCAGCACGCCTGATACTCGCCTCATTTGGATTGATTTGGAAATGACAGGTTTAGATACCGATAACGACCAAATTATTGAAGTGGCTACCATTGTGACCGATGATCATTTAAATATTTTGGCAGAAGGTCCTGTGCTGGCTGTGCATCAACCTGATCGTATTTTAAATGCCATGGATGAGTGGAATACACGTCAGCATGGACAATCGGGCTTAATTGAGCGTGTGCGTCGCAGCAAACTCACTGCGCAGGATGCAGAACAGCAAACTATTGAGTTTCTGAAAAAATGGGTTAATCCTAAAACATCGCCAATGTGTGGCAACTCAATTTGCCAAGACCGCCGTTTTTTACACCGTTTAATGCCTGAATTGGAACAGTACTTCCATTATCGTAATTTGGATGTTTCATCAGTGAAAGAGTTGGCAAAGCGCTGGCGTCCAGAAATTATGAGCGGTTTGAAAAAGAATGCGTCGCATTTGGCGATGGATGATATTCGTGATTCGATTGCTGAGCTGAAATATTATCGCCAATACTTTTTTATTATGAATCAGGACTAAAACCTTTTTCTGCGTAGGAGATGGAGCTGTAACAGTAACAGCGATCTCTTACGCTTAAACTGTGTTGGTCACTCATAAATAAGAAATAATAAGATATGACTCAGCATTGCCTTATGCCTTACTTTATATAAAGATATTAGAGGCAAGTTTGTATAAAGCTAAGCAATGCTTAGGTGTTCATTGGTTAAAAGCCAAGCAAAACCAAAAGCTTTATTTTCCTGCCTGCCAAAATGCTTCACCTGCCTGAATTGGGTCGCCTGTTTGCGCCAAAGTCTCAAGCCAGACATCATATTGCGCGATGATTGGATGTTGGCTAGGGTGAAAGTCAGGTTTAAACCAATCACGATATTGTGATTGCATTTTGCGTAATTTCCCTTGTTTGCCAAACAGCCATTGCAAGCCACGTACATTCATTTTAAGGCGCTGGGTACGATTAAACCCATCGCATCTCAGCATGACATTGGCGCGGTACAGGGTAAATCCGAACATTAAACCTGTGGTCAGCACCAACGCCATTTTTCGAGTCACTTCAGGCACATTGCCCACCTGTTGCATCACATCAAACGCCACATCACGATGTTCCATTTCTTCAATCGCATGCCATGCAAATAAAGCACGGACATAAGGATGTGCATCTTGCAGCGTGTCTTTTTCGCCATAAAAAGTTTCTGCCATAAGTGCGGTTAAATGTTCCGCAGCTGCTGTCATGGCGATGTTGTATTGGGGCGAGCGATATTTCAGTTCAAACTTAAACACTTTGTTTAGACGCTGAATAAACTGATCTACAGGCATGCCTTGATCTTTCATGACCTGATTCATTTTGTCGTGTGCAATGCCGTGCTGAGCTTCTTGTCGAATAAAATCGGCAACACGCTGTTTTAAGTCAGGGTCTTGAATTTGATCACGGAACAAACGTACCGATTGAATGAAATAACGCTCGCCATCAGGAAAAGTCAGGCTCAAAGCATCAAACATGCGGGTTAAAAACGGGTCACCTGCAAACCAGTAACGCGGCACATCGGCTAATTTAAAATCGAGATTGCTGCGTACTATGGGCGCAGCATGATATTGGACAAGTGCATTCATTTTATTTTATTTCACTCTGGTCAATCCTGTTTGCATTATGTCGGGCTTTGGCAGATTTGTTTTGACAGTATTTGCCAGTTTTTATACATTAAGCGACAAAAGAAAATGATGCATGTCAAAATGAGCAAGCACATGAGCGAAATTCAAATTCCGAATGGTTATTATCAACTTTGGTTACGCTATTTATCTGCACAGGGCAGAGTTCCTGAGCAGCTTGGATTTTCGCCTGCACAATTGCAGCAGTTACAGCATGTGTTGGCATTGCCCATGGATACCCAATCGTCCTATCAGTTTTTTAACGAGATCATCCAACACAGTATTCAGTTTTTAGATTGTCCAACGCTCGTTTTTGAATTGGCACGTTATATTCAGCCTGAACATTTTGGCGTGCTTGGCTATATGGCATCGCGTAGTAACAGTGTTGCAGAAGCCATTCAATATATGATGCGTTTTAGTCGCTTGGTGGTGGATGGTACGGCAGCCGTACCAATGCGACTGGAACAACAATCAGATGCTTTATATTTATCATGGCCATTGGTGGATGAAAAATACAGCTTGGTTCATGAAATGACTTTTGCTTGTATGACTCAATTGGCCATGCAAATTTTTGATTTTCAACACTCTCCGATACGGGAGATTCATTTTGCCCATGCACCGCGTATGGCGATGCTGCATTATGAAAAGTTTTATGGTTGTAAGGTTTTATTTAAGCAAGCGGAATATCAAATTGTTTTAAATTTAGAAAGCCTCAGTTTAAAACCACAGCAAGCCGATCCCTCTTTAATTCATTTACTCACCAAACAAGCTGAAGATGCGATTGCGCTCAAACCTCAATTGGAAACCGTGCGGCAACAAGTCCAAGAGCTGGTGGCGCATTATTTACGTTATGAACAGCAAGTACCCAATATTGAGTGGGTGGCACAGCGTTTATTTCGTTCAGGGCGGACGTTACAGCGTCAGCTTAAACAGGAAGGTACGGGTTTTAAACAGATTCTGGAAATAGAACGGATGCAGCGTTGTGAAAACTTACTGCGACAAAATGTGAGCCTAAGCGATATTGCACAGTTGTTGGGTTATTCAGACCAATCGGCTTTGGCGCGTGCCTATAAAGCCTGTACAGGACAGACCTTGCTAAAACGTAAACAGCAGTTGCAGCAAGCTGAGGATGCACTTTCTCTACAGCAAAATACGCCATAAATAGTATGGATTGGCTCATTATCAACAGGTGATTTCGCGCTAAGAGATTGAAAATAAGCTGTGTGTAGCCATGACCGAATCAGCTTTTGCAAGGTTGATAAAGCCTAAGATAAAACCTGAAGTTGTTTATTTTTATCAATATTTTTAAATTTAAAAGCACGATTGAGCAAGTTTCAAAAACCGATAAGCAGGCAAAATTAGGCATCTTTGATCATTGAGAAAAAAGCGCAAATATCAGTAAATGTAGCCTCGCGGTTGTTCTGAATAAATCGTTTTGCAAACAGAAATGCAGCAACTCATGCCTGTGCGCTATTCATTGAGTAAAAAATAGCGTTACAATGGGTCAATTTGTATTTCTACAATAGCAAATGTCTCAGTTTTAATCATTCAAGGAAAATACAACCCTATGTCACGTTTAGCCACACGATTTGCACAGCTTGAATCTCAACAGCGTAAGGCCTTGGTTTCTTATGTTATGGCAGGTGACCCTCATCCAGAAGTCACAGTTCCGTTGTTACATCAAATGGTCGAGGCAGGGGTAGATGTCGTTGAATTAGGTTTGCCGTTTTCAGACCCAATGGCTGATGGTCCAGTAATTGCCCTCGCTGCAGAGCGAGCGTTGGCAGGTGGAACCAATACGCTAGATGCTTTAAACATGGTCAAAGAGTTCCGTCAAAAAGATCAGGAAACTCCTGTGGTATTGATGGGATATTTAAACCCTGTAGAAGTCATTGGTTATGAAAAGTTTGTTGAATATGCACATGACTGTGGTGTCGATGGTGTACTTCTGGTCGATTTACCACCTGAAGAAGCCCAAGAATTTGATGAAGTCCTGAATAAATATGGGATGAATCAAATTTTCTTGTTAGCGCCAACTTCTACACCAGAGCGTATTCAATTTGTTGCAAACCAAGCCAGTGGCTTTATTTATTATGTTTCTTTGAAAGGCGTGACGGGTGCAGCAACACTTGATGTTGCAGAAGCAGCAACCCGCATCCAACAGATTAAAGCTGTAACCAACGTGCCTGTGGGTGTGGGTTTTGGCATCAGTGATGCTGCATCTGCCAAAGCAATGGGCGCGGCTGCCGACGCAGTCATTGTCGGAAGTGCTTTTGTAAAACAATTTGCGAGCTTAGCACCAGAACAAGCCGTCATTGCAACGGTTAATAAAGTGAAGGAGCTTCGAGCTGCGCTCGATGAGTTAGTATGAGTCAAGAAGTGAAAACAGGGAAAATTCTAAGCCCATCGACGCCGTGGACTGCACGTGGTGTACCTGGTATTGAAACACCAGATGAGCAACAAGCGTTAAAAGCGATCTTTACTGAACCAACGATTGAATGTCCAGAATGTCATGCCTTGGTGACACGTACGGCAATGTCGTTCAACGCTTATGTATGCCCACAATGTGATGAACATTTACGTATGAAAGCGCGTGAGCGTTTAACTTGGTTCTTTGACCAAGTGCAAAACGAATTAGGTCAAGAATTCTCTGCCAAAGACCCACTCAAATTTGTAGACAGCAAAGCTTATCCTGAGCGTATGACTGAAGCGCAAAAGAAAACGGGTGAAACCGAAGCTTTAGTGGTGATGCAGGGCTTATTAAAAGATATGCCAGTCATTGCTTGTGCATTTGAGTTTGATTTTATGGGCGGCTCAATGGGTACCGTAGTGGGTGACCGTTTTGTGCAAGCTGCTGAACGTGCGATTCAGCAAAAACAACCGTTAATTTGCTTCGCAGCATCGGGCGGTGCGCGTATGCAAGAAGGCATGTTGTCATTAATGCAAATGGCGCGTACTTCTGCAGCAATTCAACGTATGAAAGAAGCAGGCTTACCTTACATCGTAGTATTAACACATCCTGTATATGGTGGTGTAACTGCATCATTGGCGATGCTGGGTGATGTGCACATTGCAGAACCTAAAGCGATGATTGGTTTTGCGGGTAAACGTGTCATTGAGCAAACTGTACGTGAAAAACTGGAAGAACCGTTCCAACGTGCAGAATACTTACTTGATCATGGTGTGGTCGATCAAATTGTCCATCGTCATGCATTACGTGATACAGTTTATCGTATTCTTGCGAAACTGATGAACTTGCCTTGAACACAGCACCTCTTGCAACCGATGATTTAAACACATGGCTCAATTATTGGAGCCATGTTCACGTTACGGGTATTGATTTAGGTTTGGAACGGGTCATTCCCGTTGCAGAAAAATTGGGTGTAACCCATCCTAAAGCTAAAGTCATTACGGTTGCGGGAACCAATGGCAAAGGCTCAACCACAACCACTTTAGCGGCTATTTTAAATGCGCAGGGCTATCGGGTTGGGTTGTACCAATCGCCACATATTTACCGTTTTAATGAACGAGTCAAATTAGCAGGCGTCGAAATCGATGACCAAAGTTTGATTGATGCTTTTGTGCAAGTCGATCAAGCACGACGTGATTGCGATCTGAGTTTATCTTTTTTTGAGGCCACGACTTTGGCAGCCTTTGTGATTTTTAAAGCACGTGATTGCGATGTATGGGTGCTTGAAGTCGGTTTAGGTGGACGCTTAGATGTGGTCAATGTCGTCAATCCTGATGTGGCGGTTATTACCAATATCGGTTTAGATCATGTCGATTGGTTAGGCGATAGCATCGAAAAAATTGCCTATGAAAAAGCAGGCATTATTCGTCCTAACATTCCTGTCATTTTTGCAGGTCAGCAAGATTTGCCTCAAGCTATTCACGACAAAGCAGCAACCTGCAATGCACCTTTGTTTGTCTTGAATCGTGATTATTTTTATCGGGATATGCAAGATGGTCAGTCATGGATGTTTGCTGCATCGGGTTGTACCTTAAAACTTCCAACAGGCAGTTTAGCCCTCGATAATATTTCAACGGCTGTGGCAGCAGTCTTGCACAGTGGTTTAGAAATCACCCAAGACGCAATTGCACAAGGTATTCAAACGGCCAAATTGGCGGGACGTTTTGAAATTCGTCAAATTCAGGGCAAAACCGTGATTTTTGATGCAGGACATAACCCGCATGGCGTTGAATTTTTGTTAAAGCAATTGCGCAATTTCTTAAATTACAATAAACAGTACACTGAAGTGGTCAGTGTTTTTTCAATGCTTGCAGATAAAGATATAAATTCTGTGGTTGAGTTATTGAAAGATAGTGTCGTAATGTGGAAAATTGCCACATTAAATGTGCCTCGTGCGGCGGAGATCACGGTTTTGGATCAGGCTTTGCAAGGCGAAACAATACAACACTTCGACAGTATACAATTGGCTTTTAAATCAGCACTGGATGAAACAAAAAATAATCAGCTGATTTTGGTATGTGGATCATTTCATACCTTAGAAGCGGTATGGGAGTATTTGGAAGAATGTCAATGAATAACAAACAGCGCTGGATGGGTGGCGTTGTTTTATTAGGTGGTGGTGTTTTATTGGCAGCATTGCTTTTAAAAGGGCAAGAAGAAATACATCAAAATAATGTGAAAACCCCAAGCCAAGCCGAACAAGTTCAACATAAAAATGCCAATCAGGCAGAAATGGTGCAATTGCAACCTTTAACTGTCGATGTGCAAACCGAGCAGCGTCTGCTTGAAGAGCAGCGCCGTGCGCGTGAAAAAGCAGTGGCAGAGCAAGAAGCACGTGCAGCTGAGTTTTTAGCGATGCAACAACAGGCAGAAGCAGAAGCAGCGCGTAAAGCTGCAGAAGAATATGCTGCCTTAAATGCATTACGTTCTGGTCAGCAGCAAAGTTCTGACAATATTCCGCCTGAATTGGTCGAAGATGAACAAGCCAAGCAAAAGCGTTTGGCTGAAGAAAAAGCCGCTCAGCAAAAGAAGTTAGAGCAGCAAAAAGCAACGGATGCCAAGAAAGCTGCTGAGTTAAAAGCTGCGCAAGAGCGTAGTGCTGCAGAGAAAAAAGCAGCAGATGAAAAGCGTTTAGCGGAAGAAAAACGCATTGCAGAAGAGAAGCGCAAAGCGGAAGAACAACGCCAAGCCGATGCAAAACGTAAAGCTGAACAAGAGCGAAAAGCAGCAGAATCGAAAAAAGAAGCAGAACGTAAGGCTGCCGAAGATAAGCGTAAAGCCGAGGAAAAACGCAAAGCTGAAGAAGCTGCCAAGAAAAAGGCTGAAGCTGAAAAAGCACGTAAGTTATTGGAAGAAGGCGATAAGCAGTGGATGGTACAAGTGGCTTTGGCTGCTAACCAAGCCAATGCCGATGCTTTGGCGGCAAAACTGAAAGCCAAAGGTTATAAAGTCACCCAAAGTCCAACGTCTAAAGGGGTTCGGATTATGGTTGGGCCATCTAAAGACCGTGATGCTGCAGATGCAACCCGCAAGAAAATTACCGCAGACCCAAGTTTGAATATGAAATCTGCATGGGTGATTGACTGGGTACCGTTAGATAAACGTGACTAGATCATTCGATCAAAATGTTTATTAAAAAGGATTTAATCTTTTGGGTTAAATCCTTTTTTAATGCTGATTGAATTTAGGCGTGTTTCAAATGCTTTGATTGTAAAAAGCCTATCCGAAGATAGGCTTGCTCATGTAACACTTAATTAAGTGCGGTTCGGTTGTTTGGTCAAACGTAAATAAGGCTTGATGGCTTTATATCCACTTGGGAAGCGTTCTTTAAGTTCCGCTTCATCCTGAATGGCAGGCACAATGACCACATCTTCACCATCTTGCCAGTTGGCAGGCGTTGCAACCTTGTAATTGTCAGTCAGTTGTAGTGAATCAATGACACGTAAAATTTCGTGGAAATTACGTCCTGTAGAAGCAGGATAAGTAATGATCAAGCGTACTTTTTTATTTGGATCAATAATGATTAATGAGCGGACAGTCAGTGTTTCGCTGGCATTCGGGTGAATAAAATCGTACAGGGTAGACACTTTACGATCTTGGTCAGCAAGAATTGGGAAATTAACCGTTGTATCTTGAGTTTCGTTAATATCTTGAATCCAGCCTTTATGAGATTCAGCATCATCTACAGAAAGTGCAATCGCTTTGACATTGCGCTTGCTGAATTCATCTTTCAGTTTTGCGGTATAGCCTAGCTCGGTGGTGCAGACAGGTGTGTAATCGGCAGGATGCGAAAATAGAATGCCCCAGCTGTCACCTAAAAATTCATAAAAATCAATTGGGCCTTCATTTGAATCTTGCGTGAAGTTGGGTGCAGTGTCACCTAAGCGAATAGTCATTGTGTACCTCTGTCTTGTTTTGTTGTGTGATGTGTGCGTACTACTATGCGCCATTCCTTTTGCAGAATTAAATAGTGTTTTTGTATGTGCTTATGAATAATTTGAATATGGTGTGTCATTTTTATTGCATTTTCAAAATAGATTGATGTGTGATTGCTATATATCGTCCGCTCGAAATTTGTTACATTAACTGCTACTTAGCAGCGAGAAATGGCAAGTAGAGATTGGAATTTTTAATAGGTTTTTGTGCAAAACCCTTGTACTTCAAATTTCTAGCACCATAATAACCACTAAGAAAAACCTATTTATTTGACAAGCAAGATTTAGAGAGTTTATTCATGTTGGCAAGTCTGATCGGAGGAATCTTCGGTACTAAAAATGAGCGCGAACTCAAACGCATGCGTAAAATCGTAGACAAGATTAATGCGCTCGAGCCGACGATATCTGCCTTAAGCGATGCAGACTTATCTGCAAAAACCGAAGAATTCAAACAACGTTATAACAAAGGCGAAAGTTTAGATAAATTATTACCAGAAGCATTTGCAGTATGTCGTGAAGCCGCCAAACGTGTCATGAGCATGCGTCACTATGACGTGCAGTTGATTGGTGGTATTACCTTGCATGAAGGTAAAATTGCAGAAATGCGTACAGGTGAAGGTAAAACCCTAATGGGAACTTTGGCCTGTTATTTAAATGCTTTAAGCGGTCAGGGCGTGCACGTCATTACTGTGAACGACTACTTGGCACAGCGTGATGCCGAACTCAACCGCCCTTTATTTGAGTTTTTAGGTTTAAGCATTGGCATTATCTATTCCATGCAAGACCCGACTGAAAAAGCACAGGCTTATCGCGCAGACATTACCTACGGTACCAATAACGAATTTGGTTTCGACTACTTGCGTGACAACATGGTGTTCTCACTGAGTGAGAAAAAACAGCGTGGCCTGACGTATGCCATTATTGACGAAGTCGATTCGATCTTAATTGATGAAGCACGTACACCATTAATCATTTCTGGTCAAAGTGATGACTCATCGCAGTTATATGCAGCAATCAACACCATTCCGCCAAAATTGCATGCACAAAAAGAAGAAAAAGTAGCCGATGGTGGACATTTCTGGATTGATGAAAAACAACGTACTGTAGAAATGACCGAAATTGGTTATGAAACGGTAGAAAATGAATTAATTCAAATGGGTTTATTGGCAGAAGGCGAAAGTCTGTATTCTGCATCTAACCTGAATTTGGTGCATCACGTATCTGCAGCTATTCGTGCGCACTTCTTGTATCAACGCAACGTGCATTACATCATCCATGATGGTGAAGTGATTATTGTCGATGAAAACACAGGTCGTACCATGCCTGGCCGTCGCTGGTCAGAAGGTTTGCACCAAGCGGTAGAGGCGAAAGAAGGTCTAGAAATTCAGCCCGAAAACCAGACTTTAGCGACCACAACCTTCCAGAACTATTTCCGTTTATACAAAAAGCTTTCGGGAATGACGGGTACTGCAGACACTGAAGCTGCAGAAATGAAAGAAATTTATGGTCTTGATGTGGTCATCATTCCAACGCACCGACCAATGATTCGTAATGACCAAAACGATTTAATTTATTTAAACCGTACTGGTAAATACAACGCGATTATTCAAGAAATTCAACGCGTGCATGAAGCGGGTGTCGCACCAATTCTGATTGGTACAGCGACCATTGAAGCTTCAGAAATTTTATCGGATAAACTGCGTGAAGCAGGTATTCAGCACGAAGTATTGAATGCGAAGCAACACGAACGCGAAGCTGACATCATTGCGCAAGCAGGCTCACCACGTGCGGTGACTATTGCCACGAACATGGCGGGTCGTGGTACAGATATTTTGCTAGGTGGTAACTGGAAAGCTTTGCTAGCCAAAATTGAAAACCCAACTCCTGAAGATGAAGCGCGTTTAAAGGCAGAGTGGGAACAAAACCATGACATGGTGTTAAGTTCAGGTGGCTTACACATTATTGGTTCAGAACGTCACGAATCGCGTCGTATTGACAACCAGTTGCGTGGTCGTGCAGGTCGTCAGGGTGACCCAGGCGTGTCACGTTTCTATCTGTCACTCGAAGATGACTTAATGCGTATTTTCGCAGGTGATCGTGTTGTAGCAATGATGCGTGCTATGGGCTTGCAGGAAGATGAAGCGATTGAACACAAAATGGTGTCACGCTCTATCGAAAATGCACAGCGTAAAGTTGAGGCACGTAACTTCGACATCCGTAAAAACTTGTTGAAATACGATGACGTAAACAACGAACAACGTAAGATCATTTATTCACAGCGTGATGATATTCTGGCAGAAAGCACGCTGCAAGACTATATTGAAGAAATGCACCGTGAAGTGGTCACAGGTATGATCGCCAATTATATTCCACCAGAATCAATTCATGACCAATGGGATATTGATGGTTTAGAGCGTGCCTTGCGTGATGATTTGGGCGTCGAATTACCAATTAACCAATGGCTCGAAGATGATCGTCGCCTAGATGAAGAAGCTTTGGTTGAACGTATTGCCGATGAAATTGTGACACGTTACCGTGCACGTCGTGAGCAAATGGGTGATGAATCTGCTGCGATGCTAGAACGCCACTTTATGCTCAGTTCACTTGATCGTCACTGGAAAGATCACTTGGCGGCGATGGACTATTTGCGTCAAGGTATTCATTTACGTGGTTATGCACAAAAGAATCCTGAGCAAGAGTACAAAAAAGAAGCCTTTAACTTGTTTGTGAATATGTTGGGCGTGATTAAAGCCGATGTTGTGACCGATCTTTCGCGTGTGCATGTCCCAACACCTGAAGAATTGGCAGCGATGGAAGCACAGCAGCAAGCGCAAGCAGAAGCGATGCAGCTTAATCTTTCACATGCTGATGTAGATGGTTTAACGGGCGAAACCTTTGAATCAGAACCACAGTACAGTGCTGCTGAGCAAACGGTTGTTCCACCTGCAAGCCGTAACTCGCCATGCCCATGTGGTTCAGGACTGAAATATAAACAGTGTCACGGTAAAATCTAAACCTGACTTGTTACAACTTAAGCAGAACTTTGGCTCTGCTTTTTTGTATTTTGGGGCGCAAAATCTTTGTGGTAATAGTTTTGCAAGATGTGTATAGCATTTGCAGATTTTGGAATTAAATGCTATTTAGTTGCACATGCAATATCCATGTGTGGAACAAAAAATGAAAAAAGTATTACAACCTTTAATGATTGTTGCCTTGAGCTTGCCTACTTTCGCATTTGCAAATGCGGCAACAACGACAACTCCTGCAAAAGTTCAAGCTGCTGTGGGTGCGACCACTGCACAGGTACAAGTGGATAATGGTCACGTGACTGTGGCAAGCCCACGCACAGGTATTCGTTATACCTTTGCCAATCCAGATCAGCGTCCAATCGTGTTGCATACTGCAGCGATTGCACCTGCGAATGCTGCCAATGTAAATCGTATTGTGGCTGCAAATCCTGCTTTATCTGCAGCAAGTCAAGAACGTGCAAAACAGGCTTTATTGGGTGAAACCGTGGTTGCGACTACGCCATAATCCAAATAGGCTCAATCAGTATAATTTTAGTTGCTGATGCATTATATTGAAGATTAAAACCAGTCCATACGGGCTGGTTTTTTATATATGACCTTGTGTATTAACAAAAGTTGAATCAAGCAGGGTGGATGCTCGATTTTTTCTTCAATTTCCACTAAGCTGTGACATTCTCAAATTTGTACTGGAAATTTCAAAATGGCAGTTGGTGACGTCTCTATGCCACACATGCATGTGGTCAAAGGTGTAAAAATTGGTTCAGCAGAGGCTTATGTGCGTTATCAGAACCGACGTGACCTGGTTATTTTTGAATTTGCAGCAGGCTCAAATGTAGTGGGCGTATTTACTCAAAACGCATTTTGCGCTGCGCCTGTGCATGTGTCCAAAGCACATTTAGCTCAAGGCAATCCGCGTTATTTGGTCATTAATACAGGTAATGCCAATGCGGGTACAGGCAAATTGGGTATGCAAAATGCAGAAATCACCTGTGCCAAATTGGCTGAATTGGCAGGTGTATCTACCCAAGAAGTTTTGCCATTTTCTACAGGTGTGATTGGTGAGCAATTGCCGATTGAGCGCTTGGTTGCTGGTTTAGCGCCTGCGCTGGCATCGTTACGTGAGGATGCTTGGCATGATGCTGCGACAGGTATTATGACCACAGATACCACGCCAAAAGGTGCATCTGAGCAGTTTGAGTTAGATGGTATTACTTATAGCATGACAGGCATTTCTAAAGGTGCAGGTATGATTCGCCCAAATATGGCGACCATGCTTAGCTATGTTGCAACCGATGCACCAATTCAACGTGACATCTTGCAGCAATTACTCAAACACAGCGTAGAACAATCGTTTAACCGTATTACTGTAGATGGCGATACCTCGACCAATGATTCATGTATCTTGGTGGCGACTGGTCAGACGGGTGGCACTGAAATTTGCAGCGAAAATGACCCGCGTTATGCTGTGGTATTAGATGTTTTGAATCGTGTGATGTTGCGTTTGGCTCAACTGATTATCCGTGATGGTGAAGGTGCAACAAAATTCATTACGGTACGTGTTGAAGATGGTGACAATACCCAAGAATGTTGTGATATTGCGTACAGCATTGCACATTCACCATTGGTAAAAACGGCCATTTTTGCCTCAGATCCAAACTGGGGGCGTATTCTTGCTGCAATTGGTTATGCAGGCGTGCCAAATTTAGACGTTGAAAAAATTCAGGTTTGGTTGGATGATGTGCAAATTTGCAAAGATGGCGGTGCTGCTGCCGACTATACCGAAGCAGCGGGCGCGCGAGTCATGGCACAAACCGAAATGACCATTCGTGTAAATTTAGGACGTGGTCAAGCGACAGATACAGTCTATACTTGTGACTTGTCTTACGATTATGTCAAGATCAACGCGGATTACCGTTCGTAAAAATTCAAATTGAGTGATAAAGCCTCCGTTGTGAGGCTTTTTTAGCATTCAATCGGCAAAGGGCTGGTGAATGAGTAAATTGCCCCCATATCATCAGTGACTTGAGTAAGCTTGTGTTCGGGCAAGCATGAAGATAGAGAAGACGTTGTTATGAATGATGCGACCAATTTAATTGCCAATGAAGCCAAATCAATTGTGCAGGCGCATTTAGATCGCTTGGGTGAAACCAAAGAACATCATTTGAGTGAGCAAGCCAAGCAGGAAAAATTTGCGCAAATTAAAGCAGAACTCGAAAAGCACAATGCTGTCTTGGTTGCCCATTATTACTGCGATCCTGAAGTACAGGAACTGGCTGAATTAACAGGTGGCTGTGTTTCGGATTCACTGGAAATGGCACGTTTTGGTCGTGATCATGCGGCAACCACGTTGGTCGTAGCTGGTGTAAAATTTATGGGCGAAACTGCCAAAATTTTATCGCCAGAAAAAACCATTCTTATGCCAACTTTAGAAGCGACTTGTTCGCTAGACTTAGGTTGTCCTGTCGATGAGTTTAGCCGCTTCTGTGATGCGCATCCTGATCATACAGTCGTGGTTTATGCCAACACGTCCGCTGCGGTAAAAGCGCGTGCAGATTGGGTCGTTACCTCAAGCTGTGCGGTTGAAATTATTGAACATCTCGATAGCTTAGGTGAAAAAATCATTTGGGCGCCAGATCAGCACTTAGGACGCTATATTCAAAAGAAAACTGGCGCAGATATGCTGCTTTGGGATGGTTCGTGTATTGTGCATGAAGAATTCCGTTCACGCGGTATAGCCAATATGAAAGCCATGTATCCGGATGCAGCAGTTTTGGTGCATCCAGAATCACCAGAATCAGTTGTTGATGTAGCTGATGCGGTGGGCAGTACCTCGCAACTTATTCAAGCGGCAAAAACTTTGCCACACGAGCGTTTAATTGTGGCAACAGACCGCGGTATTTTCTACAAGATGCAGCAAGCTGTACCAAATAAAATTCTAATTGAAGCACCAACTGCAGGTGAGGGTGCAACCTGTCGTTCATGCGCACACTGCCCGTGGATGGCGATGAATGAATTGGATGGAATTTTGCATGTATTGCAAACAGGTGATCAAGAAGTATTCGTTGAACCTGCCATGGCAGAACGTGCTAAATTACCACTAGATCGTATGTTGAATTTCAGTGCGAGCTTAAAACGCTAAAATTGATTGAAAAATATCAAAAATGCTTGATAAATATACGGTTGAAGCTTTTTTTTAATTTTTTTTAAATATAGGTGTTGACGTCTTCGGGCGTCGCGCCTAGAATGCACACCGTACCGCACGATGTGCGATACACAAAAAGCTGAGATGAATCGGAGCATAGCACAGCCTGGTAGTGCACCTGGTTTGGGACCAGGGGGTCGTAGGTTCGAATCCTACTGCTCCGACCAATTCTTCAAGGCAACGTATCGCATGATATTATGTATCATCGGTCATGCGCCTGTAGCTCAGTTGGATAGAGCATCCGCCTTCTAAGCGGATGGTCACAGGTTCGAATCCTGTCAGGCGCGCCATTTTTTGGTAGCTTGGTATAAAAGAACCAAACATGATGGTGGATGTAGCTCAGTTGGTAGAGCCCTGGATTGTGATTCCAGTTGTCGCGGGTTCGAATCCCGTCATTCACCCCAATTTCGGAGCATAGCACAGCCTGGTAGTGCACCTGGTTTGGGACCAGGGGGTCGTAGGTTCGAATCCTACTGCTCCGACCATTTTTTAAATAGAACAGATGCTAAGTAGAAATGGTCAAGTCAATAAAGATACCGCGTTAAGCGGTTTTTTTATGCCTGAAATTTGTGAAAGCCTTGTTAGGTTTAAAATTGGCTTCATATTAGTTATTGGTCGGCATAAAAAAGCCTCAAGAATGAGGCTCAATATAAGAAAAGTTTTAGTGTCTTTTTTATTAAGGCACAATCGTCACATTGACGCGTCGGTTGGTGGCACGATTTGCTGGTGTGTCATTGCTTACCATTGGTTGTGTTGCACCACGTCCAATCACCTGAATATTTTTTCTTTCAAAACCTTGATCTAAAAAAACCTGAGCCACATTTTGGGCGCGTTTTTCCGATAGGGTTTGATTGTAGCTGGCTAAACCTACGTTGTCTGTGTGACCAATAAACTTGAGTTTATCCAAGTCATATTTATGCAGCTGTTGTGCCAATTGGTTGAGGCGTTCTTTTTGGCTATTTTGAATGGCGTATTCATCAAAACCAAATAACAAGCGTTCAGGCAGGGCTAAGGTCCAGCCATCATCACTTAAAATAAAGCCTTCTTGTTTTAGCATGCGCGCCTGCTTATAGCTGACATTCCCCAAACTCATGCAAGCACTGAGTGAAACCATAACAAGAATAAGTGTGCCGATCAGAACTTTTTTAAGCATAAGGAACCTGTTTATTGTTTGATTGAGGTGAAATATACCATTTTGATTGATCACGTTTGGCTTTGAGCATTGCGCGATCGACATCGGCAATTAAATTTTCAGGAGTTTTTGCATATTCAATCAATGCTACGCCAATACTGACATTTAAGGAAACTTGTTGCTGTTCATACTTAAATGTAGAGGTATAGCAAGCATGAATCTTTTGACAATAATCCTCTAATTCTGCAGTGGAGTGTGAGCCAGTTAAGATTACTGCAAACTCATCGCCACCTAAACGCGCAACAAACGCATGTGAGGGCAAAATCTGAATTAGACAATGTGATGAATCACGTAAAATATTATCGCCCGTCAAATGCCCAAATTGGTTATTGATTTGGTTAAAGTTATTAATGTCTAAAAAAAATACTGCAGCCGTAGCAGAAGGCTGGGTAAATAGCTTAAACAGTGTTTCATAAAAATAATTACGATTTGGCAACTGCGTTAAATTGTCGTATTGCGACTGAAATTGCAGTTTATGATTTTCAACCAATAAATTCTTATGGGATTGTTCAATCTCATTGAGTAAGCCATTAAAGGCATAACTCAGTTCATGAAGTTCTTGAATATCTGAACTTGAAACGCGCAGCTTATAATTTTTTTGTGCACTGATCTCCTGTGCCGAGCTGACAATAGAACTTAAAGATTGCATGAGATATTGATAAATTGAATTAATTGACCAAAACACAGCAATTAAAAGCAAAATAAAACCGAAAATTAATCCTAAAACGATTTTATAAAAAAAACTGACCAAGTCACTAGAGTTTCCATACACCACCAACTCACCATAGTTTTGCTGATCATGGTCAATACTCAGCCGAACAGGATGATTAAAAAACAGATAGTCCAATAAAGCCTGAATTGAAAAATGCTCTAGACCTTGCTGTTCAATAAAGGCAATACGTGTCTGTTTAGGTGAGCGTACTTCAATTGAACGAATAGAATAACGCTGCGTATGTTCAGAGAGAATTTTGTTGAGCGTCATTTGATCATTAAAAACCACTGCAGGCTGAATGCGTTCATTTAATGCTGCAGATAAACTTTGCAAACTATTTTTTGCGAAGGTGTTCATGGTGTAGGTTGAAATGACCAGAAAAATCATTGAACAAATTGTAAAAGTCAGAGCAAAGATAGTGAGTTGTGCGCGTGTGAATAATTGATGCAAAGTAATAGGGGAGTATAACTGCTTCATGAGTTTGACTCCGATGTTTTTGCAAGCAGTAATACACGCGGATCAATATGCACTTGAGATTGAGTCAAGCTTTCCATGTTGACTTTAAAAGCATAGTTATCATTTTTTTTATAAAGACAAAAAGCGCTGCCAGTTTCACATTCCAGATTGTTTAAACTAATAGATAGGGCTGGAAATCGAACTTGAGTATTTAAGGTATGTTGTTCTTGTGCAGCAGAAAGCGTAGAAAAAATTAATATTTGACAATTACTTTTAGATATTTCATGGCTTTGAATGGGTTGAATGTCATATTTATTATGTAATGGGGCATGTTTTTTGAATTGTTGTGCAATATTATCTTGATTTACAACACAAAGTTTGGGCGTGCTAGCTTGCCATTTTGCATACGCTAAAATGGAGAATGTAGTGTTATAAAGATTTGATGCAGGTGCAGCATACAAAATAGGTGTTTGCATTGCTACAAATGACAGCAAGGTTATTATTTTTAAATTTTGAGTCATTTCAACACAACACGAATGAACATTAAAGTAGTGTAGCTAATATTGGAAAATAAGCATACTGCTAATTTTGAGCAAGAATGATACAGATCTAAATGATTTTGCCGAATAAATAACCGTTCGGACTAAAAAACTTATAAAACTTAAAAAGAGGGGTTGCATGGCGAAATATTTCACCTATAATGCACATCCATCGGCGGTGATGAAGATTAAAACTTCTGGTAAAACAATGA
>NZ_VPCQ01000015.1:0-31417 GCF_013418125.1 Acinetobacter sp. YH12205
TGGCCAGAAAAATGAGTCGTTCTCGCTGTTCTAAACTAAGTGGTACAGAAACAATTCGAGGCATGTGTGAACATCTGTTAACTAAAAAAACTTTTTCGCATGATTAGTTATTTTTGTCAACTTAACAAAATTAATCATTATAAGGAGTTTCTTCTAATATTTGATTAATACGTGTCTCCGTAATATTTCCCCACTCTTTTTTTAAAACTTTAAAAAGTTCAATTTCCTTCTTAAATATTAACCTTCTACTATCAAAACCTTTCGCCCTATTTTCAAGCTCGTATTGACTTGCCAAAAAAAATATAACATCAGACATTATCCAATATAATAATACGTCTATGTTAGCCGTTCTTCTACGTTCTAGCTCCATCCCCCTCTCTTCCACAATATACAAATATTCATTATTATTAATTTGAATATATGGAGTGCCATCTGGCTGAGGAGATGGATAGATTCTTAAAATATCTTTAGGAGCATTTATAATGCTCCCATACTCATATATTTTCTCTTGAATTTCGTTAAAATTAAGCATCATTTAATCTCTTTAATATAGCCTTTTTCTATTAACCATTGAACATTAACTCTCTGTCCTACATTTGGTAATATCTGAATACCTCCACCCTTTTGCCCAAATGCTGGAGCAATCTCACCTTTAATAATAGGTAGCGGCTTTATTACTTCGTAATGATAAACTTTTGCCGATGCTGATCCAGGAGCTAATGCTCTTGCCTCATATGATGTCCCTGCAGGAGCTAAAAAGCTACCCGTTGGCTCTCCAACTCTATCTAATTTTGCTCCAACTTCTAATGTGCTTTCAATTTTTTTAACTTAAATCAATCTCCATACCTTTATGTAAGCCTTTACAACACTCTAAAACATATGAATAAATCTTTTCTGGTTCTGAATAAACATATTTTGAATAATTTACTGGTAACCAATAATATATTTCATAATCACTTTTCCTATTACTGGTAGGAACAAGAAAAGATACGTAATATTTCTCTATGCTTTCTTCTACTCCAATACTAAATTTTAAATTTCTTGATATATAAATATCTTTAAAATTATAATCCATTTCAATTTCCTATTTTTTTCACTTTTAACATATCTTTTGTGACTTTAGGTGCATCAATAACAGCTTCTAAACTACCATTAGGTAATTTACCACCAGGAATCCACTGACTATTTGCACCAGCCTCATTACCAGATGGTAGTCTTAAACCAGCATATTTTGGATTAGATATATCAATCCGTACTAACCCACCTGTCTTAAGTTGACCCTGAGGTATTCCTAATGCATTAGCAATTTTTACTGGATCATTATTTGCTGCTCGTATGATTGCATCTGCTTCTCTTTTTGTCATAACAAATGAAGTTCCATCAATTTGTCCAATACCATATTTATTAAATGATGTATCGACCATAATTCTTGTTACACCACTATCAAATTCTGATAAATGTTTATTAATATAACTTTGTGATAAATAAGTAGATGGATCAGGTCTTTCATTAATTGGTTTTTGTATAACCCCTTTGAATACTTGTTCAACCGAAACTCCTTGTTTAAGTTCAACATCACCTCTTTTCATTATAGACTCTAAAACATGAAGATTACCTATTTGAGATGGTTGCCATCTAAAATCAGCTCGATTTAGATATGGTGACAATAAATCATCATCACGATAAAAATTATTAGTAATTTTTGCTGCAATATCAGAACCATATTTTTTCTCAATAGCAACTAATGTATTATCTGTTAATTTAATAGGGCCATTTAATGCTTTTGAAAAACCCAGACCTAACATTGCAACTTTTGCATCTTCTCGCTCTTTAGGTGTAATTTTCTCCTTAGTCAAAGGGTCATATTCAGCACCCATCACTGCAGCAATCTGTTTTAACGTTAAATCATTAATAACCTGTGCTGCCTTTTGACCTAAAGTTTTCTCGGGTATTGGACAAACATATCCTGTCGGACAAGGAACTTTTACTTTAGTATTTTCTTTAACTACCTTTCCATAATTCTCATCAATAATCGAAAACCCATTATTCTCCACCGCATTCTGCCCAATCACACCTGCCAATTGCGCGTTAAAACTCGAGTCTCCTGCAGCTCCACCTATCACAGCACCAATCCCTGCTGTTAAATCTCGAATTTGCGCCTTTTCCGCCTCTGACAGAAAGTTCGCTTGGAACTCACCATTTACAAAGTACTTAGGGTCATCTTTATAATTTTCTGCAAGTTGGTTGGTTAAGTAATTCGCTGCAGCTTCACTGGCAATTGCAGCACTGCCTCCTGCAGTCGGGTCGCCACCATTAATATAAGCAAGTGTTGCCCCCAACAGCGTTGAGTGATAGTTTAAGCGTTTACAAAGTTTTATTTACAGTCTCAACTGTGCAGCAGTATTCTTGTCTTCGCCATGGCCAAACCTATTTCAACATTTACAAGCTACTTGGAAACGAAATTGCAATTTTCGCAGACTTAGAATAAAAGCCCTCATCGGGCTTAGTATGTGGCGAACCCTGCATTGTATAATAAGTTAAGTCTTCGTATTTCATTCCAGCATTCTTTAATTCTAAAGTTATAGGTTGGCTCATATAAACTACTGCCTCCATTTCACTCCAACTATGAGTAATCTCAAGTACTGAATTTCCTTGACTTAACGCCAGATTGATTAAATCATTTATACTTTCACATCTAGTGATACTCATAATACTTATTTCTCCAACTTCAATTTATCTACCAGTTTTAGATTCTTGTCATAGGGTTTTATAAAAAATTGATCCCCTCCTCCATTGCCTAAATCAGGATTCGCTTTTACCTTACCAAATGGAACCGTCATATCTTTCAATACTTCATATTTTCCCATCTCAGTCCGATATCCAAATATTTTATGTGGTGTAACTTGTAAGCTTTGGAAAAGTGACGTAGCACTACCCTTAGCAGACTTAAGCGTCTCTTCAGTTGTATAGTATGCAGATTGTCCTGGAATTCCACCATAGACATAATCACCTTTTTTCAATGTATTAGTGGACCAATTGTCGGCTTTATATCCCCATTTAACCTGATCTGATTTAGCAATATGAATATTGAAATTAGAAGACTCTCTCGCAGCTTGACTAGCCTTAATATTCTCTAATACTTTTTCGGCTTGTTTAACATCACTAAATTTAGCAACAACTTTACCAGTTACTTTGCTAACAATACTTACACCTTTACCCATAGGGATTAATTCATATGGCTCTGTCGGTATAATGATCATTGCTAATTCTTTCGAATTATTTAATATCCGTTGCCCAGTCCATGTACTGCATTGACCAACAGATATACCATTTTGTGCACATAAGTTGTTATATTGATCATCTTGCTTCTTGGCAAATTTATGTGCTCCCGCCTGATTATTCTCCACTGCATTCTGCCCGACCACACCTGCTATTTGTGCATTAAATGCCGAATCTCCAATAGTACCGCCGACGACTGCTCCAATGGCTGCCGTCAAATCACGAATTTGGTTTTTTACACTTTCAGGCAGTAAATTCGGCTGGAATTCACCTTTTTCATTTTGGTACTCTTTTTGGTCTATATATTCATTGGTTAAGTAGATCGCTGCTGATTCAGCAGCTACAGCTGCGCTCCCCCCAGCGACTAGATTGCCGCCATTAACGTAAGCCAATGTCGCACCTAAAATCGCATGAGATGCCAATTGCGCAGCCGTATTTTTATCTTCTCCATGACCATATTGACTGCCAATCTTTTGTGCCGCATATGGCGCCAGCGCATTTGTAGCTACTTGTATATCTGTTTGTCCTCCAAGTGCACCTGTCACAGCAAGTGTTACAGCATTCAACGCACGGCTACTGTCACCGCCCATGCCCCACTGTTTAGTTACAGCTTCTTCATTCGCCAGCGCACCTTTATAAGCATCATTATTTGCAAAATATTCATCTTTTTGCTTGTCTGACATTTTCTTCAGCTTGGCTTGCTCTGCAGCATCTAACTGACTGGCAAGCTGTTCACCAATCTGATCTTTTTCAGCAGTAGCACGCTTCACTTGATCCTGCGCATAAGTTCGCGCAGCCGCAGTAATCGTAGAAGTGGCATCTGCTACTGTTTTCTGCTGATCTAAAATATCCTGCAAGTTTGGCAAGGTATCAACTTTACGATTTGCCGATGCAGCATTGCTATGTATACCAAGCGCTTCAACAATGGTATCTTTTCCGCCAATATTGATATTGCCAGCACTTAAAGTTGCATAGGTCGTGCTGCTGTCTTTTTCAGAATCAGACTGCGGCAAACTTGGACTAAAACTCGTACCATCTCTCCAGTTGGTATTGCTGGTCGGCTGCGGTGTCTGGGTTGAACTGTCTGCTTTGCCCAGTACTGTACCGCCAGATAAACTGACACTTTTTGCATCATAGGCGCTTTGATTTTCCAGATTGCTAAACGTTAGGCTGTTAGCGGTTAAATCATTATTTTCTTTGTTCGCCGTTGAAACAATTGCGCCGCCCTGCAAATCGACACTGTCTGCTTTGACATGGTAACCGCCATCACCTGCAAATAAGCCAGACTGCTCATTTACACTAGTAGATGAACCCTCAGCCTTACTGCTGCTGACATTGCCTGACGCCTGCCATGCAGTCCCAAATGATGCTTGCACACGACCGCCAGCATTCGTTTGCTTAATTTTTTGATCTGCACTGTCTTGAGTGCTAATCACATTCAATTTACCACCAGCATTAACATCAATACGGTTTGCTTCGGCTTTTGCACCTTGCAAAGTCGTATCGCCTTTACTGTTTAAACTGATATTTTCAGCATTCAAAACTGTTTGCGTATGGGTGTTGCTATTGCTGTGATTGCTACCTTTTCCATAGCCCACTTCTGCATAAATATATGCACCAGTTTGCGCGCCTACAGATGCACCATAACCGATACTTGCACCTGCATTGCTATTTTTACCATCTGCTTTCGCTTGGCTTTGACCTGACTGTAAAATAATATCTTTAGCCGAATTCAGTCGAATCGCATCATTTGCCGTAACTTGAGTATTTTGCAGATGAATATCACCTGCTGTACTGCTTAAATTGACATCTCGGCCAGCTGTGATCTTATTTTCCTGAGAATTGGTATAACTGCTGTTTTGCTGGTTGCTGCTCGTACTAAAACCAATCCCCGCCTCAGCTTTAAATAATGCTCCACCCTGAATATCGCTATAGCTTTGATATGCCTGAGCACCTGCAGCCACAGCTTGCAGCGCTTGAGTTCGATCATCGGCTTTGTTTTTCACGGCTTTGTCCGCACTGCCAAGTAAATCCAATATTGGAGAGCTAATGCGTTTAAACAAGCCAACTTTTAAATCTTTAGAAGATTGCGACGCACTGCCCCTGTTGTGATTTTCTAAAACTTGAATAGTTTTTGCATCAATATTCACATCCCGTTTTGCCACAAGATCTGCGCTTTGCTGTAGATAATCATTACCCGCCTGAATATTTACATTCCCGCGGCTTTGTTGCACAAAGATTTCATAACTATATGATTTTAAAAGTTTTGATTATTTTTTGATCCAAAATTAAATTTATTTAAATCAGATGCTTACATATTTATGCAACAAAGCCCTTTTGTATGAAAAACAGCTCAAGCTATTACTGATGGCTTTTTTGTGACCCAAAAAAAATCCACCCGAAGGTGGATCTCTAGGAAGTTCTATTTGTTCGAATATATTTTCAATATTGCGCTTTGATAGAAATACATAGTCTTAATCACGTATTGGCTAAATGAGCCTTTAGCTTCATTTCCTACAGTGCTACCAACTTGTGCAGACTTTACCATTGGAAGAATAAGCAACAAACAGATTGTTCCTATCATAAAAATACGGCTCAACTTTGGACTGTTACTGAAGAAAATCAGTGAGATCAAAGACAAGATATTTAGGATCAGGAAGAAAATCGAAAATGATAGCGCCACCATAGGCATCACAATCGCTTTATAAGCTCTTTTGGCATCAATTTCTTGACCCATGAAGATACGTTCAGCCTTTGGCTCAACTTGCCCTAGTTCAGGAATAAAATGGCGATATGCATCATATGTTTTGAACAATTTATTCGGCATACTTTGAATGAACTCAGCTTTCATTTCAGGCTGGTTAGGCTTGAAAACGACATTCTGTTTTGTAGTGTTGAAGATGTGTGATTTAACCGCTGCGTTATTGAAGAACTGGTCTTGAGTCATTAATGGTGGAATATAAACACCTGGTCCAAAGTTTAGGATCTCTGTATTCCATTTTTCTTGAATCTTTTGGCGTTTAGTTTGAATGATGAAACGGTGACCCCCTTTCTTTTCTTCAGCAAGTACATCATTCATCGCACTTTTGTATTGGTTCGAATACGATTCATAAGTACCAAATATCGTGATGAGTTCTTGATTCATTGGATCAGAAACATACTGTTTGTATAGCTTTGGATCTTCGATCAAGCATTCAGTAAATTTCATGACCGCTTGTTTGTATCCATCTTCAGCAAATGGCTTCGATAATTGAATATATGGGAAGAATGCTTTATCAAGCGCCGTGGTCACACCAAAACTATTCGGCGTTTTCACACATTGAGAAGCAACAGAAAAATAATGGTCACGTAGAATACTTTCTTTACGAGCAACATGATCAGCATCCATTTCTGGATTAATTATAACGTGATGCCCTTCTAATTTAGCTTTGGCACGAACCTTAAATTCCCACCACTTTAACCCGGCATATTCCGTTGCTCTATAGTCATCATAGAACGGAACAATCGTACCACTGGCTTGACTGATCAAAAGCGCTTTGCCCTGTTGTTCTTCACTGGAACTATCAACAATCCAATCAATGACTTGATTCTGAACAAAGAACGAAACCCCAATACAAACCAAGCCCAGTGCAATAAATGCCAAAACGAATTGCCATAGTTTGGTGAATAGTGGCAAAGCGAATTTTAATAGGATTAAACAGAGTCCAATGCCAGTGAAGGTCTTGCCCATTTGCTCGATTTGTTGAATTTCGAGCTTTGATGTCATCGTAGACATTTGATCAAAGATGAGGAGGTTAAAAAACACTTCCAAACATAGGTAGCCAATGGATAATGCAAAAAATAGAAAGATGCAGATTTTTTGCTGCATGGTCGCAGTCTTTAACAGATTTATCATGTGAAATAATTAGAAAATTAGTTAAAAAGTAACCCAAATATTGTGTTGCAACTTTGCTTAAAATGTAAGCTAGTACTTTATTATACGAGCCTGTAAATAATTTTGTGTAATTGCTTTTCATAAATTAAAGGTGATCACTTAGGCGGTCACCAAATTCAATAATAAAGCGGCTCATAGCTAAACGCCAGTCGCGAATAGGCATATTCCACTTTTGAGCTTGTCATATCGAGTAGCTATTCCTCTAAATTGCTTTGGCTCTAGACTAGCAGATTTACACTTAATTTTACCTAATGAGGCTCCACAGCTCTGTTGCTAACTCATTAGGCTCCCTCATCCAACGCCATTCAGTTTCTTTAAGATGATAATCAAAGTACTCTTTTGATATACCGTTGAACTTTGCTAGCCTTCTTTTACAAAAGCTCCCGCTAGCCAATGATTCACTATTCTTATATAGGTTGAGTGAGTCATCTTGAACCGTACCGGGTTTGTCGGAGACTCAATATTCTGAGAGACTATTCCGATGAAAAAACCAAACTATACCCCCGAAATTAGAGAAAGAGCGGTTCAATTACTAATTGAATCTGAAAAAGATTATCCTTCTACTTGGGCAGCAATCACAGCTATTGCTCCTAAAATCGGTTGTACTCCTGAAACATTGCGTGTTTGGTATTTAAAGCATATGGATCAACTAAATCCTGCCAAAGTACAACAGATATCTGACCAAGAAAAAATGAAGCAAATGGAACGTGAAATTAAAGAATTAAAGCGTGCCAATGAAATTCTACGCAAAGCAGCCGCTTTTTTCGCCCAGGCGGAGCTCGACCGCCCTCACAAATAATGGTGGATTTTATCCATAATAAAGAGCTGTACGGAGTCGAGGCGATTTGTAGAATTTTACCGATCGCCCCTTCAACCTATTATCGGACTCTAGATCTCTGTGATGAGAAGCATTGCACGATCGAGGCATGCCAAAGAATGTGATTCATCATTCCGATAGAAGTGTTCAATATCTTTCTATTCGCTATACCAATCGTTTTGAAGCAGCAAATTTACGAGCATCAGTCGGTACAACGGGTGATTCATACGATAATGCTTTGGCTGAAACGGTGAATGGCTTATACAAAACAGAGGTGATTGAATATCTAAAAGCAGATTGGCAAGGTTTAGCACATGTACAACTTGCGACACTAAATTGGGTAGATTGGTTCAATAAAGAGCGTGTACATAGTGCACTAGGTTATGTATCGCCTTTTGAGTTTGAAGCAATGTACTATGATAAGGTTAACACGTTAGGTCAGGTGGCCTAACTTAAATAAAAAAGTCTCCGACTAACCCAGTACGGTTCAGTGCACGGTAGGGCTTACATACGCGAGGACGAAAGCTGTATTTCTTGGCGCAGTCGAGCAGTTTGGGATTCCATTTATGCTGCCCCTCCTGATAGGCATCCCGTTCAATCATGATCGTTTTAGCGTTATCAAACAGGATTTCTTGAGGTACTCCTGCAAAGAACTGAAATGCATTTTCTAGACCATCGATCCATGCATAGGTACGTTCATGATCATAAAATTTCACGAAAGTCGCTCTGGAATACCCTAATGTTGCGACAAAGGCTTTTAAAGTCGTGTTGTTGCGTCGAATTGTCGTGAAATCTACCTGCATTTGTTGGCCAGGTTGGGTTTGAAAACGAATGATCGGTTCCGGTTGAGCAGCTGGTTTTAATGTTGCAAGATATTCCCTCAAGATCCTGATCTTTCCTGGATATCCCAACCCTAAAATTTCCTGGTAGAGCACAACAGCAGGAATCCATTCAGGATGAGCTGCGTTTACACGTTGGAGTAAATAGGCTTTATATGGGTCAAGGATACTTATTCTAGGCTGTATACGCTGATACTGAGGTGTGGTGTTTTGCCGTAAATATTTACGTACGGTATTTCTGGACACCCCCAGTTCACGAGTAATAGCTTTAATAGATTTACCTTGCTGATGAAGTATTTGGATTGTCACTGCTTGCTCCAAAGTTAACATGTTGAGCAGTCCAAAATGACCGCTATATTAACCAAGGGGGGGCAGTTTTTAAATGCCATTAGGGGGTCATTTTTACACTGCCGCTAACAATGGTGACCGGCGCTTGATCGGCATGCAGCACCTGCTGTTGCAGCACCACCTCTTTTAAAGCATTGGCCAAAGGTTCCAGTTCCACACCGCAGCGACCAATCCAGTCAGATAAGGTCTTTCTCTTGTTTCTAGAAAGACCATGCTATCAGACCATATTAGAACTTTACTAAGTCACCTTTTAATGCCACCCCTGCTAATGCCGTACCTTTCGCACATTGGTAAGTCGTGGTGCTACGTGTTTCATTGGACTTATAGAAACTCACCAGATTGGTCACCGCATTGGCGCCTTTGGCTTTGGCTGTATTTTGAAATTGAATCAATGCCGAACGAAGTACATGATCACATGAACTTTCCGCAGATTTGGCAAAACCATTGGTCTTTTTATTGGTCACTAAGCCTTTTTCAATCACCTTACCGCCCGACTTGGTTCCCGCCAAATAAAATTTTACTGAACCATCCAAAACCCCATCAGCAACAGCACGGCTTACAGCTTCTTGGAAATTGAAATCATGCATTTGGTCAGCTGCATGTGCTGATGTAAATGCAGCTAGCCCCAGAATAGCTGTGAAGCTAAATTGCTTAATATTCATAGTAATTGCTCTCTTATTTAATTTAACGTTTTTGAAAGTTGTGTAAATACCGAATTATCTAAACGTGCCTTCCATGCCATCGCATTTTTATGAATTTTATTACCACGTTGATCGAGATTACGGCTACCTGTAATTTGTGAACTGACTTGATTACCTGAGATGAGATAGGTTACTTGTAAATAATGGCTACGACGGGTTAAACCCGCAACTACCTTTGTCTGATCTGCCTGTTCAACTACCCAACCAGTGCGCGCATTTTGCCCAACACCAAGTCGAATATTGTTCACAATATCAGCCGCAGTCGCATATTTTGCTGTCATTAATTGCCGCTGCGGATAATCAGAAATTTTTACAGTACTACAAGCTGTTAATCCCAGCATACTCACTGCTGATAAGATATATAGTGTTTTTTTAAACCCCATTTTTTACCCTCTGTTTCAGTTATGGTCTATATTATTTTTGAAAATTAATGATGTATTAATGCCACCAAAGGCAAAATTATTCGTCATAATAATTTTTGCTGACATCGGGCGAATATCACCACAAATATAATCTAATTCCGCACACGCAGGGTCAATGTTATCTAAGTTTAAAGTTGGCACGAATTGATTACGTTGCATCATTTCAATGCTGAGCCATGCTTCAATTGCACCACATGCACCTAAAGTATGACCAAAATAGCTTTTTAATGAACTGATTGGCTTTTGACCCAATATACGCACAGTTGCTTGTGATTCAGCAATATCACCCTGATCAGTCGAAGTGCCATGTGCATTAACATAATCAATATCCGCAGCAGTAAGCTGTGCATCTTTCAGTGCCAATTGCATACAGCGTCCCATCATCTCAGAATCAGGTCGCGTCACATGCTGACCATCAGTATTGCTACCATAACCGATGATCTCAGCATAAATAGTCGCTCCACGTGCTTGAGCATGTTCATATTCTTCTAAAATCAAACAGCCTGCACCTTCACCAACAACCAAACCATCCCGATTTGCATCAAAGGGACGCGGAGTTTTCTCTGGATGATCATTTTGAACGCTGGTCGCTAACAGTACATCAAACACAGCTGAACCCGCAGCGCTGAGCTCTTCTGCTCCACCTGCAATCATCACAGTTTGCTTGCCGTATTTAATCGCTTCATAAGCTTGTCCAATGGCCATCGAACCGGAAGTACACGCACTTGAGGTCGGCAGCGTTAAACCTTTTAGCCCAAAATACACCGTCATATTGACCGCGCTGGTATGTGACATCATACGAATGTAGGTCGTGGCATTGAGTTGACTCATATTATGCTCAAGCAACATGGTACCAAACTCACGCACAGCATCCACACTGCCCGCAGAAGAACCAAAAGCCACGCCTGCATCGCCACTTCTTAAGATATCAGCATGGAGTAAACCTGCGTCTTCCAATGCTTTTTCAGCACATACCGTGGACATTAAGGCAACACGCCCCATACCACGAGTAACTTTACGGTTAAAATGCTTCGGTACAGTAAATGACTCAACTGGACCAGCTAATTTACTACGTAAATCAGGATAGATCTCCCAATCGGGCATATAGCGAATGCCACTTTTACCGAGTGTAAACTGCTCAAAAATTTGCTCTGCGGTTTCACCCAAAGAAGTAATCCCAGACATGCCTGTTACAACAACACGTTTCATTAGATCAGGCCTCCATTAATTGAAAGCACTTGGCGGGTGATATAACTGGCATCATCACTACATAAAAACTTTACCGCTTTAGCGACTTCTTCCACCTGCCCCATACGTTGCATCGGAATCATTTTCAAGGCATGTTCTTTGACTTCCTCTGTGACCATTTCGGTTTCTATCAAGCCCGGAGCCACACAGTTCACCGTAATTTTGCGTTTTGCCAACTCTAGTGCCAATGCTTTGGTCGCACCAATTAAGCCTGCTTTGGCAGCACTATAATTGACCTGACCACGGTTCCCCATAATTCCAGACACTGAAGATAATGTCACAATACGTCCACCCTTTTTCAAGCGGATCATTGGCATCATCAATGGTTTCAACACATTATAAAAACCGTTCAGAGAGGTCGAGACCACGTCATCCCAGTCTTCATCAGTCAGTGCGGGGAAAGCACCATCACGGGTTAATCCTGCATTCAGCACTGCACCGTAAAAAGGACCATGCTGTGCTATATCTTGCTCTAAAATAGCGGCAATTTTTTCACGCTCATTCACATCGAACATCAGTACATGGCTGGCCTGTCCAAGCGCTTGAATTTCCTGAGCCACCGCTTCGGCCTCAGACTGTCTTGAACGGGCATGGACCGTGACATCAAAGCCTGCCTTTGCCAACTCCAAAGCAATCGCTTTACCTATCCCACGACTCGAACCTGTGACTAAAATTCTTCTGTTCACACTAATTTTCCGATGATTTCATTCATATTTTCAGGCTCAAATACGCTCAACATGGCGCTGAACCGATGTTCTTGATATTCAATTTCACAATGAAACTGCCCCAAACCCTCGTGCAGATAACTTTGTTCTACTCGAATCCGCACGGTTGTGCCCAAACTAAAATAAGCACAAGGCAACTGCATTTTACGCGTTCCCAATAAAAAGCCAATTTTCGGTGGCAAGCCCTGAGTTTGTCCTTTATAACCGGCATAGACGCTAATGGTCTGCGCCATCAACTCAATGCTGCTCCAGGTGGGCAAGCCTTCTGGCTCACAAAACATCAAATCAGGTGTGATGTGAAGTTCTGCAATAGCAAATTCATCATTGGCTTCAATCAAATGGCTCACGAAAACCATCGGTTTTGCATGTGGAATAAACTGTACTGCATCCATCATGGTAAAGCCTTCCCAAAAATTAAACTGATATTACTGCCACCAAAAGCAAAAGAATTACTCATCGCATAGCGAATCGGTGCAGCTAAATGCGGTGTAAGCACATAGTTTTGCCCAGCCAAAGCATCGTCCAATTCACCTGCATGATGTAGCGGTAACCAGGATTGATCTAATAAAACCTGTTGGCAAATAAAAGCTTCGATTGCACCCGCGGCCCCTAGACAATGTCCTGTTTTATGTTTGGTGCTGCTTACGGCCACAACTGTATCTGAGAAAACGGTCTGTACCGCTTTAATTTCCATCGCATCATTTTGCGGTGTAGAAGTCCCATGTAAGTTCAAATATCCAATATCGCCTGCTTCAAGCTGTGCAGCGTCTAAAGCTTTTTGCATCGCCTCCGCAGCCCCTATTCCTTCTGGATGCGGTGCTGAAATATGCCATGCATCCATTGACTCGCCACTCGACAACAACATCACGGGGGCAGGCGCATTGGACAGTAAAAACAATCCTGCCGCTTCACCAATATTAATGCCGTCACGGTTGGCTCCACAGGGCTGACAAATTCCGTTCGATAAGCTTTCTAAACTATCAAAACCATTTAAGGTTAGCTTGCATAAGGTGTCAACTCCACCTACTAAGACAGCATCAGCCAGATCTGCATTCAGCAGACGTTGCCCCGCCGCCAGTGCTTTAGCTGCCGAGGAGCAAGCGGTAGAAATGGTATAGGCTGGCCCTTCCCAGCCCAAATACTGTTGTAAGGCTTCCGCTAAACTGCCCATTTCTTGTTTTTGGTGCTGTACAGACTGCGGTACAGACTGTTGAAACTGGACTTTTAAGACAGACTCATTATCCGCGATGCCTGAGGTTGAAGTACCGACAATCACAGCAAGACGTTGTTTAGCAAACTGTGCTGTATAAGCATGAATTTCAGTTTCAATTTGCGCCAGAGCCGTCAGCGCAAAGCGTAGATTCCGTGAGTCTACACCGTTCAAGCTTTCAGGCACTGTTTGAACTAAGGTTTGATCACATGCGCCGACCCAGACCGAACGCCCCGCAATCAGATCTCCTCGTTGCGATAGGGTATTTTCAGGGTTGGTCAAGGCATGTTGAAGCTCAGCGGCATTTTGTCCCAAAGCCGACAGCGCCGCACTGAACTGAATACCCACGGCTGAAACATGCTGTAGATTTTTAGTCATGATGGTCACCTTGATCATCTTCTAAAGTATTGCTCACCGTGCTGATCATCATTTGATAAGGCACTTGCAAATTATCCAGTTTAATTGCTCCTTCATTTTGCTGAATTTTCAACACGGGTTGCTGCTGTATATAAATGGTATCGTCTTTCTGCACGACCGCATTTTGAGCTGTATGTAAGGCAGCAAAATTTGGATATGTGGCATAGAGAATATCACGCACTACATAATCAAAAGGTAATCTTTTCATTGGATCAATGCGCTGTTCAGCTTCGACCTTTTGACCATCAAAACTGAGCTTAAACAACTGCTGTCCTGTGAGGCTAAGCGCTAACATATCAAGCGACTGCCCCCGTTGTTGCTGATACAGTAAAAAGCTGAAACTCTGGGTTTTCCACTGTACTTCGATTTGATCTTGACGTTGATAATTTTGCGCAACCCACTGTGGGGTCGCGAGCCCCTGCGCCTTGGGAATCAAGCTTTGGCAGGCATTACAAAGCAGAGCACTGGCTAAAACCCAACTGACAGTTTTAAAACGCAGCTCAAGTTTCATCAGTTAGCGACTCTTTTTGCGGTTGTTCTTCTCGGCAATATTCGGCCAAAGTGCTCAAGCGTTGCTTGGCATTACGATGGATCGGGTTGCTTGCATCCCACGCATAACCTGCTAGCAAGGAAGCAATCATACGGCGGATTTTTTCATCCTGTTGAGTCGAAAATACCACATCCTGAAACTCACCTGAATACCATGATTCGACATAGGCACGGAACACTTGAATGCCTTTACGTAGCGGTTTTTCATATTGCTCCATCCAGTCTACCTTCTGACCTTGCAACACTTGCTCGACCAATGGCACAGCTAGACTAGACGATTTTAAGGCAATAGTTACCCCTGAAGAAAAGACAGGATCGAGGAACTCACCGGCATTGCCCAGTAACGCGTAGTTTTCAGATGCCAAATGTTTAACATCGGCAGAGTAGCCCACCAAAGTACGTACAGGAGTATCATGCTTAGCGTGGCGCAATAAATGCGACAAACTGACATCATCGGCCAAAATACGTTTTTGCAAGGCTTCTAAATCATAATCTGCATTACCGTCATAACCATATCTTTCAAAGAAATCTTGCTCCGCAACGACGCCAAATGAAGACCGCCCATCGGCAAAAGGAATTAGCCAATACCACGCACGATGGTCTTTTTCATGCACGGTAATTAAGATTTTCTCACGGTCAAACTCAGGATCATCCAACAAACCATCTTCAATATGGGTAAAGACCGCACGGCGCACTGGAAAGTCCGATGGACTTTCTAAGTCGAGAAACTTCGGCAAAATTCGGCCAAAACCACTGGCATCCAATAGAAATTTGCCTTGAATTTGGTAGTTGTTGCCTTGCTCACCTTTCACCGTCAAAATCGGTTGTGTAGATGCCACATCGACCGCCAAAACTTCATGACCAAAACGGATATCTGCGCCCATTTTTTCGGCTTGCTGTGCCAAAAGCTGGTCAAAGTTGGCACGTCTTACCTGCCATGTAGTGCCTGGACCTTCGCTAAACTTTTGAGTAAAGTCATAAAAACTGCGCTGCGTACCTCTTAAAAAAGCCGCGCCATTTTTAAACTGAAAGGCATATTCATCGGCATGTGCGCGAACGGTCTCCAACAAACCCGCTTCTTCCAAAAACACCATACACTGCGGCAATAAAGATTCACCAATGGAAAACCTCGGAAAATATTGCTTTTCGATGACCGTGACTTGGTAACCTTTTTGACGCAGCAAAGCTGCAGCCGAGCTGCCTGATGGTCCCGCCCCAATAATTAAAACATCTGTCTGTTGCATGGTGCTCATTGCACTGTACCCTTTGACTCAGCTCTTTGGCTGATATTGTTGAACCACCACATGTTTCGCATCGGAGGATGTAAAAAGTGTGGCATAAATAAATGAAAAAATAACACCCAGCAACACTGTTAGGCCAAAACTGTGAATGGCATAAGTATGACTAAAGGACAGCAAACCAAAACCAAAGAACGTCGACATCATGCACAGAAACAAAGCCATACCCACCACTTGTGGATGATCATGTCCATGGCGGTAGAAAATAGCATAATCCACCCCAATTCCAATGATCAGGAAGGTACCCATAATGCTGAATAAATTAATCTCGACACCCAGCCATGCTTGAATCGCAAACGTGGTCATTAAGGCCATGCTGACAGGCAACACCAAAGGCAGAATGGATTTTTTGCCATACAGTGCCCCTAAGCCAATGGCTAAAATCAGCAAAGCGCTGAGTAATAGCCACTGTGCCTGCTCACGGTGTTGTTTAAACAATTCAGACAGTTGATGAACGGGGCGTAACAGTTGTACATCCGCATTTTCAAGCTGTTGCACGGCTTTGACGTCATGCACATTTTGCAGCATCACCAAACGTTGTGTCGGACTCATCTGCAAAAAATGCAGAGGATGATCTTTAAAGACCGCTTCGGTCAATAACGGTTGGTCTTTTAAATGCGCTTGCCAGTTTAAAATATCCGCTGCGTTGAGCTGCAACGCTTGCGCATATTCCACTAAAGCCGGCTGAGGAATCGCCTGTAACATTTCAACATTCTTTTTTTGCTGCTCAAGCGATGGAATCCACTGCCCTAAAGCTTGTACAGCATCCAACTTGCCAGCCTGTTGCAAGGACGCAAGCTCTGCCAGTAGTTGCTGTTCGCGCTGCTCCAACTCTGCTGAGCTTCTGCCCCGTACCACAAAGTATTCGCTGCTTTGCTGCTGCATAAAACGAGAACGAATATATTGATCTTCCTGCTTTAAAGTGGCATCCATACTTTGTAAATTACGGATGTCATCATTGCTTTTCAGCAAGGTGAGACTAATACCCGTCACCAGTACAATCAATGCAATCATGCCATAACGTAGCTTGTTGTGGCTCTGCACATAACTACGCGCTTTGCCAATAAAGCCCAGTGCACGTATCGCAGGTTCCGCATTCAGCGCAGGCAAACGTGGCAGCAATAAAATACTGGTCACCCATGCGGCACTCAGTCCAACCATAGAAAAGACTGCAATCTGTTTAAAGCCCGGAAATGGGGTAAAACTAAGCACCACATAGGCCAATAGCGTGGTCATTAACCCCACAAATAGACTCGGCAATAACGGCTTTAGAACAGTAAATCCATCGATCTGTCGGTGCTGAGACTGCATGGCCATGAAGTAAAATGAAAAATCGACACAGACCCCAATCAGACTGGCACCAAAGACCAGTGTCATCAGGTGAATTTCGCCAAAAACCCAATAGGTCACAGCAAAGGCCACCAAGCTGCCTGTGCCGACTGCAACCATTTCCGTCAGCATGGGTCGTATCGAACGGAAGCCAAACCAGACTAGAAGCAAAATCCCGATGGTCGAACCCACTCCAATGGTGGAAATTTCCTCTTTGGCAGAGTTAGTGCCGAACTGTGCAAACAGCAGCGTACCTGTCCAGTGCGGTTTGACCTGCAACTGGTTGAGTTGCTGATTGATATTTTGGATAAATGCAGCGGTCTGCTCTTGGTAGGCAATGTTATAGGGGCTATTATTGAGCTGAAGTACCATCAGGCGCGAGATGCCCTGCTCATCACGAATCGTGGCAAAGCCCTGCTCTAAATTGATATCGGCATTGCTTTGTAGGGCACTTAAACCCACTGCATAACTGGGAAACAGCAGCAAGGGATCTTGCTTGAGCATTTCAGCCGTGATTGGCATGCCCGGACTCATCAGTTGTAATAAGCCCTGCTCTGTCAGTGCGGTATGATCCTGCCCTTGCAAAATCTGCTGATCTGACTTGGATAATAGCCCTGCTTTGTGCTGATACAGTGCTTGGGCAAATTGATCAGGATCAAGCTGCGGACGCACAGGTAAAAACAGCTGACTTTGGTCGGCTTGGGTTTTGAGTACTTGCGTTGCCTGTTCTAATTGCAGATCTGCTTTGGCATCCAACACCACAAAAACTTTGTCATTTAACTTCTGACTCACATATTGCTGTGCTTGTTCCAGATGAGCATCTTGATGGGCTTCAGGCAGCAAAGCAAAAATATTGGTCTCAATCTTGATGCCTTTATTCAGCCAAGCCACGCCCAGTGCCAAAGCAATGACACACAGCACCAACAACCACAGAGCGCTAAATTTATTTTGCCAATTGGAAAAGCGCATTTTCCGCAGCCGTTAAAGTTTGAGGTTGAGCCGTTTGCTGGCTAAAACGAATGATGGTGCGGTTATTGGCTTGTTCCAAAATGGTAATACGGTCCACATAACGCTGACCTTGCGCATCGACTTGGACAAAAAGCTTTTTAAATAGACTGCTTTTCGGCGTTAAGCTGACATTCCACTGCGTTGGGCTGTAATTGGCAGACACCACATTAAAGTTTTTAGCGAGCGCCGCTTCATTGCCCGACATCAACTGTAAAAACATCGTCGCTACAGAGCCATAAGGAGTCTTATCGACTTCAATTTGACTGGACGTGCGCTGCGTCTTTTGTACCAGCTTACGCGGTGTCACCACCAAATCGGCCTTGACTGGACTTTGAATCTGCCACAGCACGCCTTGGTTTTTGCTGAACAGCACAGTACCTTTGGACACATAGGTTTTATTCAATGCTGCCAGTTTTTTCTGCTGCTCAAATTGGGCACGCACCACAGGCGTTGCGCCAAGCTGAGCAAATACCTGCTTCAATTCAGTATTTTGTGCATTCGCTGTGGGAGCAAGCAAAGTTATCACACTGGCTGTACACGCAACGAAAATCATCGTGGAGAATTTGTATCGAATCATGCTTGCATTACTCCGCCTTAAACTCAGGCCATGCATTTAAACAATCCAACAACACCTGTGGGGATTGAAAACACATTTCACGGTTTTCAATATGAACTGCCACTTGCGAAGTAAAGCCCTTGGTCAACTTTCTACCCGAGACCGCATCAAAAATCAGATATTCAATTTTCAAGCGATTTTCCCACTCTTTCAAAACAGCGCGCACACGAATTTTCTGTTCAAATTCGATGCCTTGTACATAGCGCACATAGCTTTCAATGACAGGCCATGCATAGCCCGAGTCGCGCATTTGGTTATAGTTATAGTGAAATTGATCTAACAGTTTGCAACGTGCAATTTCAAAATATTTTAAATAATGCCCATGCCACACCACATGCATGGTGTCGACGTCATGAAAAGGCACTTCAATAATTACGTCAGCATACATGCTCATTTCCTATAAATATTGAACAGCAATGCTGTCTAACAGTTCTAAATGATCAAAACGATTGACCAGCGTTTGAAGCTCTTGTTGCAAAGGACGATCTTCCGCTACGTAGGTGAAGCTCTGAAGCACCCAGTATTGAAACGCTCTTAAAACAGGGCTGAGTTCTTTATCTACACCTTTAAGTTTAACTGCTTGAACTGCTGCACAACTGAGTGCTGCAATCACTTGTTCGGTCAGAGTAATGACACGGCTAGCATCACGTGCGGCAATGGTGCCCATACTGACTTTGTCTTGATTATGACATTCGGTTGAACGTGAGAAAATCGACGCAGCGAGTGTCTGTTTCAAGGCTTCTGCCGTCCATGCCGAAACCCCGATTTGCACTGCTTTAAAGCCATGATTCAGCGGTAACCGCTCAGGACTTGAACCAGTTAAATTACGCGGTAAACCATTGTTCATTTTATAGTCCACCAACTGCGCCAATTGACGATCCATCAGGTCAGCAATATTCGCAATCATGATTTTTAGACTATCCATGGCTTGGGCAATATGTCCGCCATAGAAATGCCCACCATGCAGTACCCGCAGGTTGACTGGGTCAATTAATGGATTGTCATTGCTTGAGTTCAGCTCATTTTCAATAAACTGACGCAGCCACTGTTTAGAGTCTTCAAACACCCCGATCACATGCGGTGCACAGCGCAATGAATAACGGTCTTGCAAGCGTGAACTTTGGTGTTCGGTTTGTACTTCACTGTTTAACCAGTCACGTAACTGCGCTGCAATATGTTGCTGTCCCGGATGTGGTTTTTGTGCAAACAGGACTTCATCAAAATGACTTGGATTACCCTCTAAAGCCAAAACATTCAATGCAGTAATTAAAGTACTGGCAAAAGAAATCTGTTCGGCTTTTTTATAATTCAGGCAGGCAATCGCAGTCATAACCGCTGTACCATTCATCAGGGCCAAACCTTCTTTAGGACGCATCACCAAAGGCTGCAAGCCTTTTTCGGCATACACTTTTGCAATCGGCACGATCTGGCCTTGATAGTACACATCGCGCTCACCGACCAATGCCCCAGCGATATAAGACAAAGGGGTCAAGTCACCACTGGCACCGACCGAACCCTCAGATGGAATCACCGGAATCACATCTTCATTCAGCATCCAGACCAACCGCTGCAACAAGGCATGCGAGACACCCGAATAGCCGCGTGCCAAAGAACATAAACGCACCACCACGACAGCACGTGCGGTAATTAAGTCTAAGTTTTGCCCCATGCCGCAGCCATGAAAACGCGACAAATGCAGCGGCAGCTCATGCACTTGGTGGGCTGGAATTCCGACTAAGCACGAGTCTCCATAACCCGTGGTCACGCCATAAATGACGCCTTCGTCTTGCAACAGCTGATCGAGGAAATCTGCACCGCGTTGAATCAATGCTGTCCATTCAGCAGAGGTAGGCAATACCACCTGTTTTTCTTTACGCGCTACAGCCACAACATCTTCAATACTGAGCGGAGTTTCCCCAACCATTAACACAAGACTTATCCTTTATTCCAAAAATTATAAAAATTAAACCATTGATAGGGCGCTCGTATGCAATGCTGTTCCAACAGTTGCACATACTGTCTTGTGGTCTGTTGCATGGCCTGTAAACGCTCTTTACGCGGCCAGTTCAACTGCTCCGCCACTTGATGAATATGCACTTCAAAATGTGTATCAACTCGATAGCAAAACACTGCCAACACAGGAGCTTTCAATAAGCTAGCCAAGATCCAAGCGCCTTGCGGCCACAGCGCTTGCTCTCCTAAAAAAGCAACCGATTGTACACGATCTGACTGCACGGGTACGCGGTCTGCTGCCACAATCACCCATTCACCTTGATCCAACTTATCCTGTAAAATCATTGCTGTTTCAATTCCCAACTCATCCACCGAAACCAAATTAACATCGGCATGTTCATTCAGTTTTTTTAAAAATGCATTGAACTTGGTAGCATGTTTTTGATAAACCAACACATTAATTTTCTGCGGATGCTCTGCTTTGACGGCGCGCAGCAATTCAATATTGCCAAAGTGTGACACCACTATCACCACACCTTTTTGATAGTGCGAACGAAAGTGCGCATGACCATGCAGCTTTAAGTTCTGCTCAGGAATGTGCCCGAGCCAGCCCTCAATTTTATCTAAAATACATTCGCCAAATTGCATCAAATGCGTATAGCTGTGCCACAGCTGCGGCTCAGCCTGAAACGGCGACTGCGCACCTGCAAAATGATGCAATTTTTTTAAGTACAACAGTGAAGCCTGACGCGCAGTATTGGAAAAGAGCCAGTACCATAAAATCACAAAGTATAAGATGACTCGGCACAGCCAACGCCCACCCAAACGGTAGAAACCCAGCATCAGCATTAGCGGTAACATCCCGCCCCGTTCTTTCACGGCGCTCCATTTCTGCATATATTTCTCTGACCGCCTTAACCTTTGACTTTCTGATAAATCAGTTTGGGGAACCGCAGCAGCATGCCACCCAACAAGCGGCTGTGCGCGCGCGCCATGCCCAAATTGTCACGCCACACATCAAAATGTGAAATACCACCTTCAGGATAAATCACATGCGTGGGCAGATTAATAAACGGCACATTGTCCCATTTCAAACGCACTAAAATTTCCGAGTCAAAGCCCATCCGCGGTTGAAACTTGGCAGTGTTTAGAATGTTCACTGTCTGCGCTAGAGGATAGACACGAAAGCCACACATGCTGTCTTTAATCTCAAAAGACAGACTGTTAATCCACACCCAAATATGCGTTGCATAACGGCCATAGAGACGTTTTTTGGGAACAGTCGCATCAAAGATCGGCTGACCAATAATCATGGCTTCGGGGTGCTGGATAGAGGTGTCTAAAAAGCGTTGCACATCCTGCCAGTCATGTTGTCCATCGGCATCGAGTTGCAAGGCATGGCTATAACCGCATTGAAAGGCATGCTTGAGCCCCGTGATCACCGCCTGCCCTTTCCCTTGATTGTGGGTATGTTCAACCAAATCGACCCTTGGATAGTCCTGCGTAAGCTGATGTAATACCGCCGTACAATCGGCATCACTGCCATCATTCACCATAATGATGGGTAACTCAAAAGCGCTTAAATGTGACAGTAACGCAGCCAAATAATGTGGATGGTTATACACAGGAATCACAAAGCAGTGTTTCATTTTTTCTCTCGGCTTAAACGTCTGAAGGGATAGCAAACAGCAAACGTCCTGATGCCAATATTTTGTCATGATTTTTCAGCTCAAAACTGACCTTATGCGCTTTACGGCTGAGCACCAGTTCCACCGTATGATAGGGTTGGATCAGTCCTTGAAATTTTAATTGCTCAAAACCATTGCACCACAGTAAATCCACCCAATTTTGTTTGGCAAAATGCTGGATAAAACCAATTTGCCCTACGCCCGGATAAATCGGAAAGTTCGGAAAATGCCCTTTAAAGCATTCCAGCTCAGGCACAAACTCCAAAGCATAACTGATCTGCATATCCTGAGACTGCTGTGTCAATACCACAGGCAAGGTCATCGGCAGAAAGAGTGATTTTAAATACTGTTTATTCAGCTTCGATTGTGCATTTTGTGGCATTTGCGTTAAGAACCGCCACTGCCGCGGAATCGCGATACTTTCCAGCTTCTGTTGTAATTGTTTTTTCAGCTGTGCGGTAAAGGCAGCTTTGCCCTTTTCGATAAGCAGCACCCTTGCATCCACTGTCAGCACCGCTACCACCGCCAAAATCTGACGCTGTTCTTTTTCATGAATTAAAACATGGCACTGCTGTATTTCTGCCAACTCAGCGATTTTCACTTCAATCGCATCGAGACTTAACCGCTTTTCTTCGAGTTTGACAATACGGTCCAAACGCCCCAATAGTTGGAATGGACTTTTGGGATTATTTGCATCCACGACCTGCACTTTATCTCCAGTCAAAATCCAATCCATGCTAAAGGCATGATTGGTTTTAACGGCTAACTCTTGTTGCTCGGCGCAGTTAATTTCGACATTGGCAAAGGGAGTCCATAGCGCATCATCTGCCTGACGGTGAGCAATCCCGCCTGTTTCAGAACTACCAAACACTTCGGTAATGGGACGGTTTAGCAAAGGACGCACGCCTGCATCCAACTTTCCACCAGAGGAATAGACCCGATGGCAGTCTTGCAACACTACATCTGTGGTCCAGCGCTTCAACAATGCAGGACTTGAAATCAGGTAATTGGGCAGTTGCAAATGGGCAATTTTCTTTTGAAGATCAACCACATCTTCAGGGAAAGCCAATTGTTTCTGATAGAAACTGCGTCCACTGGCTAAAGGCCACAACAACTTAAACAGCAAACCATAAATATGTTGATGGCTCACCGTAGCAATCGCGATCGCCTGCTCAGGCAAATCAAAACTGGCTTCTAAACCACAGACTTCATTGAACAATTGTTGCAAGGTGCGCGGAATCTTTTTCGGCTGCCCTGTTGAGCCCGAAGTATAAAAATACAGCTGTGCCTGATTGAGAAAGGTAGCATCAAATTGAAGCTCAAAAGTTGGCGTGGCTGTCGACGGCAAACGTTGTAAAAAATAAATCTGCTGTTCAGCCAATTCTTTTTCTAAGTCACTGACCCGATGTGGCGGCAACAGCACTTGCTTACCTGCTTGTAAGGCTGCAAACAACAATACTAAAAACTCATAACTGTCTTCTTGCCAAAGCGCCCATACTGGCTGTTCCAACTGCTGAATTTGCGTAGCCTGTAAAGCTACATCCATCCAAAAAGTGTGAAAGGAAACAAAACTTGAGTCCGCATGAATACACAAGGGACGCGATGAATGGAGATGGTGTTGAAAATGACAAGACATAAAATTTGTTTTTAAAAACCGTATTTCTAATCGCTATAGTTCGAGACCACTGTTTCAGCTGCCCTGACGGAAATGCTGTTATTTCTGTGCCTGATGCAGTCGTTGCTGGCGTTTACGCAACACAAATTCACCCAGCAATAATCCACCCATCAAGACATAAGAGATCAAGCCGTTATACATCACCCAAATTTTCATCGGTGCAAAGAAAACAGTGATCAGGGCAATGACCGCATTGATGCAAAAAAAACCACACCAAACTTTGGTCACTTGACGGGTCCATTCGACTCCTTCTTCTGGCAGATTAGGCTCTGCCAAACGTGCAAAACGCTCAATCATTGAAGGCGGTCGAATCAAGGTGCTGGCAAAAATAAACAGCGCCCCAAGACTCATAAAGACAGGATAGAGTTTAAGCCACGCATGATCTTTTAAAATCAAACTCAGCCCGCCACATAAAATGGCAAAACCTGTCAATGGCCACAGCAGGGCATTGCCCTTACTCAAGAGACGTAAAATGCCCAGTACAATCAATACCGCACTGACCCAGACATACTGTCCATGTGCCAAAGCATAAGCGACAAAAAAAGGATAGAGGATCAAACCGATCCCTGCTACCCCTTTTAAGATGTTGTTCATGCAACTGACATATTCTGAATCACGACCACCACATCTTGAATGGTGCGCACATTTTTAAAATCTTCAGGGTTGACTTGTTTGCCTGTCAACTCTTTAATTTTTACCACCAAATCAATGGCATCAATACTGTCAACATCGAGGTCTGAAGCTAGGTTTGACTCTAATTGCACATCTTCAGGCGCAATTTCAAACAACTCTTCCATCCATTCACGTAATTTTTCTAACACGGTTTCTTGTGCAAGCATAGCAACCTCTTATGCTGTTTTCTGTGCTTCAACCAAAGCCACTAAGCTTTGAATTGATTTAAAATGTTCTTTGGTTTCTGCAGACTCTGCATTCAAATGAATGCCATAACGTTTTTTCAATGCCAAGCCTAATTCAAGGGCATCAATCGAGTCCAAACCTAGACCAGCGCCAAACAAAGGCGCGTCTGTATCAATGTCTTCAATACTGATGTCTTCAAGGGCAAGGACATCAATAATCATTTGCTTTAATTCATCAGCAAGATTCGTCATTTAGGGATAACTCTTGGTTAAAAAACCATTGTAATTGTTGATTTAATTGACGTACATTTTTTGGATTAACCGTTACGTCATCCAATACGTCTTCCACTTGGATCGCATCCAAGACTTTTACATGGATATGAAAAGGCTGTTCTGGAATGTGATACCATTTTTCGTTTTTGGTGAGTGTCGAGGGCGTACAGCTAATTAGCACAGGCCGAATCGGTACCCCTGCCCTTAGTGCAATATTGGCTGCGCCGCGCTGAAACTCGTTCAACTGCTCACCTTTTGCTGTTCTTGTTCCCTCAGGAAAGATCAACAAGGACGCGGCATGATCCTGCTGCAATTTGTGTACACAGTCCTGAATAAATTGTTCAGAACCCGCATTTAAAATATATCCCGCACTTTGCACAGGACCTTTGGTAAATGGATTTGACCACAGTGCCTGCTTAACAACACAGTTTGCTTGCTCCATTAAACCAATTAAAACCACCACGTCAATCAGTGTCGGATGATTGGCAATCACCAACTCCTGTTGACTGTTTTTTAATTTCTCTAAACCTTCAACCGTATAAGTCATAATGCCCAGTTTCACCATCATTTCGGTGAAACCTTTAAAACTGTGTTTAATCACCTTTTGAGTGCGCTGTTTTCGGACATCCAGATCAGACGAACTCAGCTTAACCAGAGGGGCAACCAAACCGCCAATCGCCACACCGCCTAAGCCAAAGCTGGCAAAGCTAAATCCTGTCGCCCCAACCCGCCATGCATAGTTGGCTTTTTGCTTGATTCGATTTAATTTCAGCATTTCGTCCACGCTTCAGATTCAGTTTGCTCAGGATTAGTCCAAAACGTGTTAAATGCTAAAGCTTGCTGATAGGCTGGCGTTGCATTCGTATGCTTTGGCATCAATATCAAATTTGCAGGCGCTAATGAAATCATCGCTGCCATCGCAAAAGCAGAAAATGGCTGATGCTCGATATACATTTCAGGCAAGGCTTCATCATAATACACCAGCAAAACCTGACAGGCTTCTGGCCTTGTTTTTAACCATGCATAAGCTTCAATCAACCCATCATTCCACGAACCTGCCAAACTGGTCGCAGGTGTCGCATCCTGACATAAAATAGAATATAAGCCTGAAATTGCATTATGTACCGAGGTTGAAAATTGAGTCGGTGAAGGCGTTTGCCCTCTCAAGACATCTTCTAATATATTCAGCGTTTTGGCTTCATCACCATATTGCGACACCCAAACAATATAATCGACATTGCAGGTATCTAAAGCTTGTATGGCACAATTCAAAGCCAGTTTTGCCAGACGAGACAAACGTCGGCGTTGCATCGCAGGAATGTATTCTATAGCTGATAACTTTTGATCAATCGAACTTAGATTTAAGTGGGATACGTGGAGTTGCATCATCGTGATCAGTGTTTAAAAAATTGACAAATTATCAGGTTCGCAATTATAGCACCGTGTCAAATTTTTCACAAAATTTAACAAAACTACGTTGTTTTCAAAAAGGCTTTGTTGCACAAAGATTTCATAACTATATGATTTTAAAAGTTTTGATTATTTTTTGATCCAAAATTAAATTTATTTAAATCAGATGCTTACATATTTATGCAACAAAGCCAGTCAGGAATATTCCTTTCCGTATAATAAACATTCCACATCTCTCTCCTTTAATATGCTTACGCACTCAGAATTTTTTATTTTGTGGAAAGCATAACTACTATCATGCACTCCCAACGAAGACAAATATTGAATTAACTCACCTCTTGTCATTACGAATTTCCTTTAAATATGGATTATTAGGATCTAAAAGTTCCTGAACAGATTTTGGCAACTTATACTGAGTTCCTTGGCCAGGTTGTCCAAACCATGGTAAGATTTTTGATTCAGCTGTAGGAGTAATAGGCTTTATAACTTCATATTGCCTATAAGGTTTATTTAATGAGCTAAAAGGTAATGCACGTTTTTCAATTCACATGGATTTATTCATTTTTCTTGCTTCATCAGCTACCCTATAAAAAATTTCTGAAGCTATATCATCTAAAGGTTCAATTTCCCTTACTGTCTGTACCCCAATAATAATTTCAGATATTCGACTTTTATCAATATCCATATTTTTTTCAAAACTTATTAAATATTCAATTTGGTTATAAATAGATTTCAACACAATTAAATCTGGATATAAACCCATTAGATTCTCGCATTTTTCTAGTGCAATATAAAATAGTTCTAGCCGTTTATTCATTAATCACTTCACCTGTTTTAAATTTTCTTTGTTTGGAACAAAATACTGTGTACCACCACCTTTTGCTGGATAAGGTTTATTCGGATCAGTCCATGTATCAACAATTTCTCTAGCTTTTGATTTAAGCGCCTCTGTTTCCTTTACTGGAGAAAAAGTAATTGGCACTCTTCCTGCTGGGTTAATTCCTAAATGGTTTGCTGGAGTACCAACTGGTGCAAAATAATTGCCAATTCTACCATCTTTAATATGTTGCACATATTTTTCATCTATTTTCAATGTTGTTCGATTCACTGGAAAATTAAAATCTATGCCATCAACATGTGATCTAGCTCTTTCAGTAGAATACCCAACTTTACCAATATAGAAGTCCATTGCTTTGTGATGATCGAAGTTAGATGCGTTTCTTGCCTCTTGACTAACTTTAATATTCTCTAAAACTTTCTTAGCCTGTTTCGTATCATCAAATTTTGCTATTACTTTTCCAGTAGCTTTACTTACTATTCCAGCCCCTTTACCAACAGGAATTAATTCATATATTTCTGTAGGAACTATGATCATTGCTAATTCTTTCGAATTATTAATGATCCTTTGCCCTGTCCATTCACTACACTGTCCAGCGGAAATACCACTTTGTTTACAAAGGTCATTGTATTGTTCAGATTTTTTCTTGGCATAAGCACCAGCAATGGAAGCATTATTATCAACCGCATTCTGAGCACTTTGCCCAGTCTGAAGTGTAGAGCCGATATCACCTGTCGTTGCACCTACACCAGATGCAACTAAACCAGTGATTGAACTAATAGTAGATTTCTCATCTGCAGTTAAATCTTTTGCCTCTTTGCCATACAAATAGCTTGATAGTAACGGTGTCGATGCTTCCGCTCCACCTGCTGCTAAACCTGCCGTTAAAGCATCATTTCCACCTGCTGCTGCAACCGCCGCACCCAATAGCGTATGTGCTAAAATATGCGCTGTACTTCCTTCTGCATCATTAGATTTAAAGTATTGACCAATCTCGCAACTTGCCGCAGGGCTTAATGTAGCTGCCGCTATGCCTAAACCTGAACTCGTTGGTGCTGACAATCCTGTTGAAATTGTATCAAGCAGGACACCAAGTTTCTGATAGTTATCAACCTTTTCATTGTATGTGTTAAGTTGATCTTTCTCTTGTGTACTATTTCAGCACACATCATGTCACCGTCGTTCTTGACTATATTTTGTCCAAATCAAATTTGGTGTGCCATCGTATAAACAAAAACATAAATCTGGCCACTTATGATTATTAGTGACCATTACCCCCCCACCCTTTTAAATTTGGAAAATCTGCATAATAAGTTGAATGTATATACCAACCTTCAGCATCAGGAGTCCAAAAACCTTCTTCAGGTAATAATAATTGATGTTTTAAAGTTCCATCAGAATTATAAATCGCAGCATTGTTTGGACACAAAAATTTCTTGTTATTCTTATCAAATATAAGAATTAAATTTTTATGGTTAGGTAACACTGAGACAGTACCCGATTCGTCTATGATTTTTTTTCCCGTATCAGTAACGATGCAAGTACCCACATTAATTAATGGTTTTTTTAAAGAATCAATTTTTTTCCAATCCCCGATTGAGTCAAATTTTTCCTGACTAAAAACTAAAACTTCTACTTGTTGCGCATTAATTGAAGACTTAAAAACGTAATATATTTCTTTTATATTTTCTTTACTCATTACTTTATTTCCTTAACATTATTCAAATCTAATTTGAATAACTCTGGATTACTCCTAGCTGTATTGGACATAAAATTTACTTGATGTGCGTTACCAGATAAAACTTTACTAGTTTTATAATCATACATTTTACTAGCTTGTGCTAGCTGTTCATAAGCTATCTTTTCTGCTTGTTTTAACCATTCCTCTCTTTCTTTTTTACACTTGTAGAATGAATTACGGTTGACATTAATACCATCAAAATCACTAATTAAATTATATGAAAAGGTCTAAGCACTTTATATTTATGATAAGCACTTGGTACATTAGTACATAGTGGTAATTATCGTTTATCAAACGAATAATCTAGGCTGACCAAATATATACCTACCTCTGGTCCATATTGATCTAAAAACTCAACGTCGTATTTGTTGTCCAGTTTTCAACAATACTCCTGTATTAATATCAACAGCATATAAGTCATAAAAACTACTATCATGTGGATTATCCTCATGATCTAAAATAACACTTGGTAGATTAGGATATTTCATTGATGATTGTGCAAATGAGAAGATATATCCATCCTTCCAAGGACTTTTTATTTGTCGACGTAAGCTACCGTCAGCATTATAAATCGCACCATTACTAGGCTGATCAAAAAACCAAGGATATTTTTTCTCTTTGCTTAATCCACTCGGCTCTTTCCCATAAATCACCATAAATCCTGTCTGATCTGGTAATACTTCAACACTTTCTGAAATAGGTAATACAAATTCACTACCATCTTCATAAATTATTTTTTTTTCACTTTTGATTACTTTTGCATATCGAGAATGAATCAACTTTGCCTTTGATGTTTCGAAATCAAGCTCAGGATATTCAATATATTCAAATGTTTTATTATCATCATACTGTGTGGTTTGTACAACATGTTTTATCATCATTACTTAATTTCCTTAATGGAAAGTTCATCAATTTCAAACAATTGAGGATTACTACCTGGATGTGTTTTAAATTCAACCTGATGTCCACCACCTGGTAATCGTTCCTTAGTATTTGTACTCCACATATCACCAACAATCCCTTCCCTAACTTGTACAACAGCCAGTAGATTACGCATATCAGAAAATGGTCAGGCTATCATCGTCGAAGTTTGGTTGAAACTAAGATGCATTGCATAAAGTTATTATGGGGATAAACTCAGTTCGAGAAACTTTCAAAGCCAAGTCAATGAGATTCATGCACGTGTAGTAGTCCTCAACAGATTTACAAAATTAGGTCGTCCTCATACTCAAGCGATCACTTGAGTTCTGTTCAAATGAGCAGAGTGCTGTCTTTTAAATCTTTGTGCAACAAAGCCGTTTATGAGTGATCTCTCGTTGTACTTTTGTACTCAAAATCAAACTCCTGTGGCATTGGATAAAATTTACCAAAATGTCAGCAGAAGTTTTATTTTTCACAATTTATATTACTTATAAATCTTCAAAGTAAAGGCTAATTCTATCGACTGTCCATTTAACTGTTTTATTATCTAAATATCCAAAATCACTTTTCAAAATTTCATCTTCAAAAATTATTTCATTCACATAAATCTTCCCATTACGTAATACTCCTATTATTTCATACCCCAAACTATTATCAATTTTCCGAAGCGTGGATATTTCATCTGATTGCTCTAGAATATATTCATCTAAAACTGTTGCTTCTAATTCAACCAAATACTCATTTTTGTAATTAATATCTTCTGGAACATATGAAGCAAAAACATCTAATACTTCATCACAAGTCCGGATTGTTAAAATATTATCAAGTTCAATATCAGGTTCAATAATTTTTACTAAGTATTTCATTTTACTACCCTTATAACCTTATCTTGTGCATTACCATTGATTGTTCTCCAAAAATCCTTACCAGTCTGAGTATGAATTGTTGTAATATGTCCTTTAGAATTAGTACCAACAAGTGCAAACTTTGCTTCCCCGCGAGAGTTATTTCCTAAAAAGTCAACATAACCTGTTCGTTTTTCTCCCTTATAAATATACTCAACCTTCTTCCCATCACGAATTATCTTCTGTCCAAAGTTTAAGTAATCATCGACGTTCTTAACACCATATTGTTTAAACTCTTTACCATGTTTATCAAAATGTGACTGTAATAACTTATTATCTCCAAATCTAGTAAGTTGACAAAAATAACTAATCATGCGAAAAAGTTTTTTTAGTTAACAGATGTTCACACATGCCTCGAATTGTTTCTGTACCACTTAGTTTAGAACAGCGAGAACGACTCATTTTTCTGGCCAAGC
>NZ_VPCQ01000016.1:0-26327 GCF_013418125.1 Acinetobacter sp. YH12205
TGGAAGCAGATGAAATATTATTGGCGAGATTTTCAAGTCATGACAGCTGATAAAATAGAGCAATGGGTGGAGAGAGTATCAAACCAATTCGGAAAAGAATACATGTTTACTTTTTAATGACAGCTTAAGGTCAAGAGCAAGTAAAATTCTTGAATTATGCATTATTAGGGCAATGACAGCACTGTTACACAGTACATAAACAACGTGAATCGGAGAGACACCACAAGCTTTAGTCCTACTTTACCATAGCAGGACAAAGACAGCAGTACGACCTATGCAACTTTAAGTGCTGGCAATATTAATATTGGGGGCAAAGATACCACTGTTGAAGCGCTTGCCAGTCAGTTAGATGCTGAAGAGCAAGCCAAGCTGAATAAAATGTCTGACAAGCAAAAAGATGATTATTTTGCAAATGATGATGCTTATAAAGAAGCGTTGGCGAATGAACAGGCTGTAACCAAACAGTGGGGCATGGGCGGTGGCAGTAGCCGTGCGTTGAATGCTGTCACACTTGCTGTAACAGGTGCGCTTGGCGGACAAACCGATATACAGGTTGTTACTAATGCGCTGGCGCCGTATGCGGCACAAATGATTGGAAGTCAATATGGTCATGGCGAAGATAGAAATAGTAAGCGTCCGCTGAATCCCATACCAATTTTAATTCGATTTAGGTTTCCAGCAGTGTGGCAGTAACTCTTCAATCTGGGTCACTTTATGTGTCGGCAGCCTTTTCAGCACATCACTTAAATAGGCATACGGATCCAAGCCATTCAGCTTTGCTGACTGGATTAAAGTCATGATGTTTGCCGCTCGCTGACCACTGCGCAGCGAACCTGCAAACAGCCAGTTCTTGCGCCCCAACGCCCAGGGACGCATCTGATTCTCGACCCAATTATTGCAAATAGGTAGATTGCCATCATCCAGATAGCGGCTTAAAGCTGGCCAACGCTTCAGAGTGTAATTGATGGCCTTGGCGGTGGGAGAACTCGATGGCACTGTCAGATGATGTTGGTTGAGCCATTCATATAGTTGTTGCATCACTGGTTGACTATGCTGTTGTCGGTATTCGCGGCGGTCTTCCGCTGTACCATCGGTCTTTTTCCTGAGTTCTGCTTCTATCGCATACAGTTTCTGAATCAGCACTAATGCCTGTTCAGCGACCTGACTTTTCCCAGTTACATGCAGTTCATGGAATTTACGACGTGCATGGGCCATGCAGCCCACCTCAATGACCTGGCCTGATTTAAAGCGTGCTTTATAACCACTGTAATCATCACAGACTAGATAGCCCTGCCAGCCTTTCAAGAACTCTTCAGCATGCTGGCCTGAACGACTATCCTGAAAGTCATAGATCACCGCCTGAACTGGATTGTACTGTGTGGTGGCATAGGCCCAGACATAACCTTTCTTCGGTTTTTTCTCATTCTCACCCATCCGCATGATGGTGACCGGCGTTTCATCGGCATGGATCACCCGCTGTTGCAACACCACCTGTTTTAAGGCATTAGCCAGAGGTTCCAGTTCCACACCGCAGCGACCAATCCAGTCAGATAACGTTGATCTGGATAAATCAATACCCGCCCGCTGATAGATCAGGCGCTGACGGTACAGCGGTAAATGATCGGCATACTTCGATACCAAAACATGGCTGAGCAGTTCAGGTGAAGCAATGCCTTTATCAATCACATAGGCGGGCATCGCTTGCTGAGTCAGAGTGTCACACTGATCACAGACCCATTTACCACGCACATGCTGTTCCTTATAGAACTGTGCTGGTCTGAAATGCAGTTTTTCACTGACATCTTCGCCGATACGACGGAGTTGGCAGCCACAAGCACATTGGGTTGATGCAGGTTCATGCTCAATACGGATGGTGTGTAGATGATCTGGCAGTGGTCGACGTTTAAGTTTATTGGTTTTGGCTTTGTGTGTCACTGCATCGGTTTTATCTGCATTTAGCCGTTCCAGTTCTAGATCAACCGCGGCAATATCTTCTTCAACCGCTTCATCCCACAGATGGATTTGTTTTGCCGTTAAGTGTTCATTCTTTTGGGCGAATTTGTGCTTTTTAAACAGCGCCAGTTCATGCTCGTATTTTTGATTGAGAATAGAAAGATGTTGAACTCTAGAATCTAATTGCTGATTGGTGACTTCAAGATGTTGAACTCTGGCATCTAATTGCTGGTTTGATTGTGCTAGAGACTGATGCTGCATCGCCAACTGTCTGGTGAATTCCAGCAGTTGTTCATGGGTCAGTTGGCTTAAGTCAGGCAGCGTATTCATGACCGCAGTATGCCTGAGGTCATGAAGAGAATGAAATAGAATGTTTGGAGGATGGCAGAATGGTCGAGCTTGGTTTAGAGCATATTCACCACTTGCTGCAATCCAATTCTCTGCCAGGGCAAACCTTGGATTAATGCCTGTAACTGTTCCGGGCTGAGGGCCACGGTTTCACCTTGGTGAACTTGAGCCCAGTGAAATTTACCCTGTTCCAAACGCCGGGCACACAGCCAGATGCCCAGTCCATCATGTACCAACACTTTCATACGATGACCACGTTTATTACAGAACAGGTAGGCGCAATGCGGTTTGATGTAGCCAAAGTCTCTCACCACCTGAGCCATGACAGTATCCATTCCTGCTCGCATATCCATGGGCTGGGTAGAGAGCCAAATTTCATTGATACGGATCATGTTGCCAGTGCCTTGAGTAATTCTGCCAAGGCAGGTATTTCTGATGTCTGCCATTTTAGCTGAATATCATTATTCGTATGAGGCACGGTGATACACAACGTGATCCTCTCATCAATAGGTTGGCTGATTGCAGCAGTGTAAGGCAAAGCAATAAATGCTGGATTCACATGAGTAGGATCCTGCACGGCACCATCATGATGGCTGAAGATCCTGATCCAACGACTGACAAGGTTGGCATTAATACTATGTTGCAGTGCGACCGAAGCGATCGAGGTATTAGGATTTTTGCAGGCATTGACAATACTGAGTTTGAATTCTTTGCTGTATTTTCGGCGTTTTTTAGCAACAGGAGGTGTTGCTGAATATATATCCATGTTCATGGATTAAGTCCCCACTTGTTTTTAGGTGGGAACTAAATTAAGGCTTATAGGATCGCTTGGTAAGGCTGTGTTAGCCGGATGCTTACAATCGAATTAAAAAATAGGTATGGGATTCAGCGGACGCTTACAAAGTTCTTAGCTATTTTTAAGTATAGAAAACCCGACCAGGGGAGATCGGGCTAAAAAAGAAACTACCGCACTAATTTCTGCAATAAATATAACTTAAATCACAAAAAAATAAAAATATGAGCATTCATTCACAGGTCGGGCTAGTTGTCCTTCGGATCAAACCAATTTCGTTACACTCATTGTTTTGAGCATAGCAAATTCAGGCAATTACACAATTTAATTTACATTCTCCAATACTTAGTTGCGAACCACATTTAAGAAATATAAATGCCGCTCATATTGTTCCAAAATGTCTTGAAGTAAGTCTTCTTGTGTCCATTCCATCACATTGTAGTTTTTACCACCTTCCCGTAAAAACACTTCAGCAATATAAGACTGCTGAGTATCTTCATTTTGATCTTGAAGCATAAAGCTTGGAGGGAGAGTTTTACTTACAGCTACTTGGTAAATAAAATTAATTTCATCATGATGATTGACTTTGAATAGTAAGCCTTGATCACTTTCGACAATAGATACATCCAGTTGGCGACGTTGAAATTCACGCTTTAAATTCTGAAATGCTTGACGTACATCCTGTTTAATATAGGCTTTGACTTCGGATTCACTGTGAGGCGAATGCATAATTAAACTTAAACGCTGTTGCCAGCTTCTTGGATTATGTATAGCGCGTGGTGTGATTCGAGCACTTTGTAAAGCTTGCATCTTAGTCACATCTAAACGTAAGGCTTTGATGAGTCCGATGCACAATAGCAGCATAATAAAAGTGAACGGTAGGGCACTCATAATAACTGCAGACTGCAAAGCTTCTAAGCCACCTGCAATCAATAAAATAATAGAGAGCACAGCAATAGTTGCTGTCCAAAACAGTCGTTGCCACGCAGGAGAATGTTCTGTTTTTGCTGTTAAATAATCGGTGATTAAAGACCCAGAATCTGCAGAAGTCACAAAGAATAGAAAAACTAAAACCGTTGCAAGTAAGCTAGAAGCCCCAGAAAATGGCAAGTGCTTTAAAAACTCAAATAAGGCAACAGAAGAGTCTTTTTCTACAGCAGCAACTAAACCTCCCTGATTTTCAAAAAGAATACTAAATAGCGCGGCATTACCCATAAAACCCATCCATACCAAAGTGAAACCTGTGGGAATGAGTAATACCCCTACAATAAATTCACGGATGGTGCGTCCACGGGAGACACGAGCGATAAACATACCAACGAATGGCGACCATGAAATCCACCAAGCCCAATACATGATGGTCCATCCACCAATCCAGCCTGTAGGCTGATAAGCATACAGATTAAAGGTCATTGCAAATAAATTGGAAACGTATTGACCAATGTTCTGAATGGTGGTTTGTAAAATATAAATACTCGAACTGGCGAAAAATACAAATGCGAGCAGTATTACGGCCAAAATGATATTTAGTTCAGAAAGTCGTTTAATGCCCTTATCAAGACCAAGAAAAACTGAAAATGATGCGAGTGCACTGACTAAGATAATTAAGATAACTTGGGTTTGAATACTATTTTCAAAATCAAATAGATAATTTAGCCCAGAGCTAATTTGAGTTACACCAAAACCTAAAGTGGTTGCGATACCGAATATTGTGCCTATAGTTGCAAAAGTATCAATTCCATCGCCAATAGGGCCATAAATTCGCTTGCCAATAATTGGATATAAGCCTGAACGCACCTTTAAAGGTAAGTTATGTCTAAAAGAGAAATAAGCAAGACTTAATCCCACTAAAGCGTAAATAGCCCAGGCATGCAATCCCCAGTGGAAAAAAGTAATACGCATGGACTGTTGGGCAGATTGGATGGTTTCGGGTGTTCCAGTCGGTGGGCTAACATAGTGCATAACGGGTTCGGCCACACCAAAGAACATTAAGCCAATACCCATTCCTGCGGTAAATAACATGGCAAACCAAGAACTATTTTTATATTCAGGTTCGCTATGATCTGGACCTAATTTAATACGCCCCATTTTAGACAAGGCGATACAGGTAAGCGCGATCAGAAAAATGGCGACAGCAAGTACATAAAACCAACTAAATGAGGCTGTGATCCATTGGTTTAACTGATTGGTGAGCAAGTTAAAAGCATCTGGTGTAAATATCACTAATGCTAAAAAAACAGAAATAATAATCACGGTGCTAAAAAATACATTTGGATTGACGTTATCAAACCAAGATGCTTTTTTGGAAGGCATAATTCCCCCGTATTTTGTCGTAGTTTGGTGCGTGTAGATAAAAGCAAAAATTTCACATTGAGTGAAAAAATAGGAAATCAATCCCTTGATGAGTGTGCTTGGTACAGAATTATCGGCAGAACAACTGATTTGTAATTATATCATTGGATTTACCTTTTAGTAAAACCTAGGGTGTAAAAATGCATTTCAGTATTTTATATACGGTAAATTTTTAGTTAGGAAAAGTGTGGCTAGTAAATCGATGGCTATTCATAGCTTATAAGGCTAATACTTCTCTAGCATAATCTGAAAAATCAACTAGCCTCACAGAGGCTTTGTTGCATAAATATGTAAGCATCTGATTTAAATAAATTTAATTTTGGATCAAAAAACAATCAAAACTTTAAAATCATATAATTATGAAATCTTTGTGCAACAAAGCCTTCGTAAACTAGAAAAAATCACAAAAAATTCATGATTGTACTGTTATTCTTTTAGTTAAATTAAAGTCGATAAAGCTTATTGACGCTTCATAATGATTAAAAACGAGAATAGTATGAATCAATTTTCTGAAGAAGACTTATCCAGAATTATAGAAATGGCTTGGGAAGATCGAACTCCTTTTGAAGCTATTTTATGTGAGTATGGTTTAAATGAAGCGGCGGTGATCCGCTTGATGCGTCAAAATATGAAAGCATCGAGTTTTAAAATGTGGCGTGAACGCGTCACCGGCCGAAAAACTAAACATCTGCAACTGCGTTCACCCGACGTGATACGGGCCTATTGTTCACGGCAATACAAGCGTTTCTAAGCGTTTGATTTTGACCGCTGTCTGGACTCACGTTTACATCGTTCAGAACAGTATCTGACTTCCTCCCAGCAGCGTTGCCATTTTTTGCGCCAAGTAAAAGGACGCAAACAGTACATACAGATTTTTTCAGGAAGATGCTGTTTTTTCATGGTTTATAACTCATCAATCAGGCTAAGAAGTTGCTGGGCATGGCTGATAATCTGCGGCCGATCTTTAAGCTTGTCCAGCTGTCGATAGATCATGCCCATACGTGGATGAGTACGGAATGTCGCTTCATGCCGGATCATGAAATACCAGTACAGGCTGTTGAAAGGACAGCTGTCCGGTTCGGTACGGGTTTTGACATTGTAGCTACAGTGCTTGCAATAATCCGACATCTTATGGATATAATTGCCCGAAGCCCCATAGGGTTTGCTGGCCATCAATCCGCCATCGGCATGCATCACCATGCCCAAGGTGTTCGGTAGTTCTACCCATGCATAGGCATCGGCATAGACTGCCAGATACCACTCGCTGATCTGCTGCGGGTCTACACCAGTTAATAAAGCAAAATTGCCAGTCACCATCAAACGTTGGATATGATGTGCATAGGCATGCTGAAAGGTATTACGGAAACACTCCGCCATACAGTTCATCCGGGTATGGCCGGTCCAGTAAAATTGTGGCAACGGTGTTGAGTACTGCAGCGCATTGCGACTGGCATACTCAGGCATATACAGCCAGTAAATTCCACGGACATATTCGCGCCAGCCGAGGATCTGCCTGATAAAACCTTCCACTGCATTCACTGGTGCATGACCGTCATGGTAGGCAGCTTCTGCCGCATCACAGACTTCTTTGGGCAGTAACAGACCACAATTTAGATAAGGCGAGAGCAGGCTGTGAAATAGCATGTCTGCACCCTGAACCATGGCATCCTGATAATCTCCAAAATGCGGCAAACTGTGGGTAATGAAATGCTCCAGTGCAAGCAGAGCATTGCTACGTGTGGTGGCCCAGCGGAAGTTGTCAAGGCTGCCAGCGTGAAGCGGAAACTCGCGCTCAACCAGTTGCATTACATCCAGATCAATCTGATCGCGTTCAAAATGAAGTGTTGGAGGGAATGGTGGAGTGCCTGACCATGCCTTGCGATTGGCGCTGTCATAGTTCCACTGTTGTCCAAGCGGCTGCTGTCTCTGCATCAAATAACCGGTCTGTTTACGCATTTCCCGGTAAAAATATTCCATGCGCAACGTCTGGTAGCGGCTGGCCCAGTGTCGGAACTGCTCCGGGCTACAGAAAAAACGATCGTCATCCAGATACTGTACCGGCAGTTGCAGATGCTTGCTCCAATGCTGTTCAATCTGCTGCTGCAGGCGGTATTCCCCGCATCGGGTCATTACCAATTCTGTGACTGGGAACAGCAGTTGCTGTGCCTGTACGAAATCCAGCAGGCTACGAATCGGACTGCCGGACTGAAAAGCATGGTAACGTACACGCCAGCCTTCCGCTTTAAGCTCTTTGGCAAAATGCCGCATCGCGCTAAAAATCAGGGCAACTTTTTGTGGATGATGGGCGACATAAGTCGCTTCCTCAACCACTTCGGCCATCAGGATCACATCCCGGGTACGATCCAGCGCTTTAAGCGTAGCAAGCTGATGATGAAGTTGGTCACCCAGAATTAAACCGAAACGCATAGCCCTTCCAGACCCGATCAAAGATAGCCTAGTCTATAGCCAGCCAGTTCAATTTTTTGTGAAAATACAGATCAGTCCGCATGTTCAGTTAATTCAGCCCGACCAGATGATCTGGTGACATTGCAAAGGAATCATGATTGCTACAATAACAGAGTGTTCATCTCTATAATGCTACAGCCAGTTGATGAAACGCGCTTCGCATTATTCCTGAATACATAATTGTTGTGAAAATTATGTGATTTTAATCAAAAAGATACAAATTATTATGGTTGTAATTCAGGCAGCGTGCGCTTAGTATCTAAAGAGAAGTTACTCTATGTAAGTTTCCTTAGTTTTGTCCCATACACCCCCATGTATGGGATTTTTTTTAATCAGTGGATGTCATGAGCATGCATTCAAAAGCATATATTTTTAGACAGCAGCAATTAATGGTGGATGAGCATTTTCAGTTGCCGCTGGTAGCAAGACTGCAGCACGACTTGGATCTGTCGGAAAATGGCCAAGTCATTGCACGGGATCTAAAAGAAAATGAATCAGTACCCGAAGGTTATCAACTGGTCCCGATCCGGCAACTGGTACAGGTCTGGAGCAGGCCACAGTTTGAAGAGGCCAGCCGTGCTGTGCAGTTACTGGAGTGGCGTCGTAACCACCGCTTCTGCAGCAAATGTCGCCATGCTACCCAGCAGCACGCCAGCCAGTATGCCATGGTCTGTCCATCCTGTGGCTATAACCAGTATCCGCGGGTGAATCCCTGTGTGATTACTATCATCACCCGCGGCGAAGATGAAATTCTGTTGGCAAAAAATGCCCGCAATAAAACCCAGATGTATAGCCTAATTGCAGGATTTGTTGAAGTGGGCGAAACCTTGGAGGAGGCAGTACGCCGTGAGACGCTGGAAGAAGTTGGGCTGCAGATCAAGAATATTCAATATCTGGCTAGCCAGCCCTGGCCGTTTCCTAGCAACCTGATGATGGCTTTCAGGGCAGAGTATCACTCGGGTGAGATTCAGATTCAGGAAGATGAGCTCAGCGATGCGCAATTTTTTAAGTTTAATCAGTTACCAGAGATTCCGTTTAAAGGTAGTATCGCTTATGCAATGATTCAGCATGTGATGCATGGAATGCCTGTGGCAGATGACAGCAAAGAGTGGCTTTGAAATTTTGAACAAAATATAGTGCGCATTCTCGCTCTTTTAAGGGCGAGTTAAGCCACTAGAAATTTAAAATTATTATATGAGTTATAAATAATATAAAGCGATAATATATAAATATTTTTATATTATCATCTTTGTTTTAGCTGTGAGTAGTTCATCGACTTAAATAATTTTGAAAATTTTTCCGCTTGAAGTACTTTGGAAAAACATTTCAAAACTGGGCCGAATATCTTCACCATCCACGGTAATATATTTGACATGGGAACAAGACTGGCTAGCACTAAAATGGCGCTCAACCGTGGCCTGAATAGAATATTTGATACCAAATTGGTCTTTCACATTTAGATTTTGTTTAAACATTATTTTACCTTTAACAAGATTATGGAGCGGCTGTTCAATTAATTAAGCAATATATTATTTTTTAAATAACTTTTTGATTTAGCTTAAATAATTGATTTAAAGACGTATAAAATGTACGACCATCTAAATTTAAATCTACCTCAATTCCAGATTCCAGCAGAACTCTTTTCCCCACTTCAATTTCTTTAAAACCTTGACGTGTATTCTGCATTTTATTTAAGGGAATTAAAGAAACGATAATTTCAGTACCATTTTTAGATTTTGCTATTAATTCATTAACTTTTAACAATTTATATCCTGTTTTTATGATTTTTTCCAATATGGAACAACAACTTTTTCTTTAAAATTAAAAAAGCACTGAGTAGTGCTTTTTAAACTCGTATTTTAGTGCTTATATAGCAACAATATTGACCGCATTCGGTCCTTTTTGACCTTGAGCAATACTAAATTCAACCTGTTGGCCTTCGAATAATGTTTTAAAACCTGAGTTAGCAATTTCACTAAAGTGCGCAAAAACATCTGGACCTGATTCTTGTTGAATAAAACCAAAACCTTTAGTTTCATTGAACCACTTAACGGTACCTTTAACAACATTTGAGTTTGACATAATAAATCCTACTGATTTTTTAATAATTTTTAGTCATTTTATTGACTGCATATAACTTTGAAAATAATAAAGAATGAAACTTAAAATCTGAAAAAAACGAAGAATTATGAATAAAACGACGATACTTAAGAGAGATTTAATGAAACAAGACTTTTTTCTAGTTGAGTTAACTATACCTTAAAAATAAAATTAATCAAGTTTTTTTATATGTATATTTAATTGCCTTATAAAAGATGATTAGTTCAGGAATTAATATGTTGATCTAGTTGGCTTTTTTAAATAATACTATCGACAATATTGCTACATTGAATCTAAAAAACCAATTTACCGCTTTAAAAGGGGATCCAAGAAAAATGATTTGCTCCATTTTCTCAGGCTTTAAGATTGAAATTTCGCCTACATTCATCCTGCATTTAATCTTCACACTTTGTTCACATCGACTTGGGTTATCTTAATCCTGAGATCCAACAAGGCTAAAAAATGAAGATGCGATTTAAGTCTGCTTTTGCAGCGATAGCACTGTCTATCATCAGCTTTACAACGACTCAAGCAGAAACTGCTGCGCCTCAGGCAGTTGAACGAGTAGATATACAGAAGTATGCCGGTAAATGGTATGAAATTGCGCATTTACCGATGTATTTTCAGCGTAAATGTATAGCTAATATCACGGCACAATATAGCGTCAATGCCGATCAAACTATCGGTGTATTGAATAGCTGCCGAACTGCCAATGGTGAGATAATTAGCTCTGAAGGTGTTGCGTATTCGCAAAATCAGGGGAACAGCAAACTGAAGGCAGCTTTTTGCCTAAAGGTTTAAGATGGATCCCCTTTACTAAAGGTCATTACTGGGTATTACGAGCAGACCCGGAATATAAAGTGGCACTCGTAGGGGGGCCAAGTAATAAATACCTATGGATTTTATCGCGTCAACCGCAACTCGATGAAGCAACTTATCAGTCATATATAAACACTGCAAAACATTATGGTTACGACGTTACAAAACTTATCAAATTGCCTCATTAATCTGCTAACCTTTTGCCGAACTGATAAATCTCTCTACAGTTCGGTTTTTTTTATTTACTTCACATAAAATTCATATCTGACTGATTAAACTCATCAAATAGAATAAATATAGTTGCAAAAATTTAGGGTGAGTCGATGTTGAAAAGTCTGATGCGATGGATAGACAGCTGGTCTACACTTTCAGCGCCCAAAACCCAGACTGCTGAAAATAGTAAAATTCAGTGGCTCAGGATCTTACCATTTATCTTATTGCATCTCGCCTGCCTTGCAGTATTTTGGGTTGGAGTGTCATGGTTTGCAATTGGTTTTATGTTGGCATTCTACCTGGTCCGCATGTTTTCAATTACGGCTTTTTTTCATCGCTATCTATCGCATAAAACTTTTCAGACTTCGCGTCCAGCACAGTTTCTGTTTGTGCTGATTGGCACCATGAGTGCGCAGCGTGGTCCGCTCTGGTGGGCAGCGCATCACCGCTATCACCATCGCTATACTGATACCTTGAAAGACCCACATTCCTCGACGCATGGTTTTTGGTATAGCCATGTTGGTTGGTTTCTGAATGAATATAATTTTGCTACACGTAAAGAAGTCATCAAGGACTGGCTGAAATATCCAGAGCTGATCTGGCTAGACCGTTTCAGTTTGATTGTTGTGCTACTGACTGCCGGCGGGATTTATGTACTAGGCGAATGGTTGGCAATCACTTGGCCACAACTCGGGACGTCCGGCCTGCAACTTCTGGTCTGGGGTTTTGTGGTTTCCACGGTGTTATTGATCCATGCGACCTTGTGTATTAATTCATTGGCGCATCATTACGGCAGCCGGGATTTTGACACGGATGACCACAGCCGTAACAACTTATTCTTGTCTATCATTACCTTGGGCGAAGGTTGGCACAACAATCACCATTATTATGCAGGCAGTACCCGGCAGGGTTTTTACTGGTGGCAGATTGATGTGACCTATTATCTCCTAAAAATTATGTCTTGGCTCGGGATAGTTTGGGACTTAAAGCCCATTCCGGCACGGATTTATGAAGCCAGTAAAATTGCTCAGGCTCGAAAAAATAAAAAAGCTGCTACGGCAGGCACTACCACGATTCATTCGAAGGAATCACCATGAAAATTGCAATTATTGGTTCAGGTATTTCCGGTTTGTACGCTGCCTGGAAACTCAGCAAAGCGCATCAAGTTACAGTCTTTGAAAAGAATAACTACTTTGGTGGTCATACTGATACTCATCAGCTAAATATCGATGGTGAACAGGTTGCGGTAGACAGTGGCTTTATCGTGTTTAATGAGCATAACTACCCGCTGTTCTGCTCGATGCTAAAAGAGCTTGGAATTCAATCGCAAAGCAGTGACATGGGCTTTTCGGTGAATAATCAGGTCAGTGGCTTACAGTACAATCCTTCAAAAAAATTCTCGCTGTTATTCCGACCGCAAAACTTTTTTAATGTGGATTTTCGCGCGATGTTGTCGGATCTGTTCCGTTTCTATGCGGCGAATAAAGATCTGGATGTGGAACAGGTCGATGCACAGCTCAGTATTGATGAGTATTTAAATCAACATGGATATAGCACAGCTTTTCGTCAGGAACATCTCTATCCGATGTGTGGAGCGCTGTGGTCTTGCCCGGTGGAGCAAGCTGGACAAATTCCCTATAAATTTGTGGTGAGCTTTTTCCAGCACCATCGCATGTTGCAATTAAAAGACCGGCCATTATGGCTTACGGTCAAGGGAGGATCAGCGCATTACGTTCGTGCGATTCAGGCCCAATCCAATATCACCTTCCGCAAAACTGCTGTGCAGCTTGTTTCACGCAGTGCCAATGATGTACTGATTGAAACAACACAGGGCACCGAACGTTTTGACTGGGTCGTGTTTGCCAGCCATGCTGATGATAGTCTGAAATTACTGAAAGACCCTTCTGCTCAGGAGTTGGACGTACTCGGTAAGTTCCGCTATCAGGATAACCGCATGGTGGTGCATTCAGATACTAGTATTATGCCCAAATCTCGTCGCCAATGGGCGAGTTGGCATGTACATGTAACCTCGAGTCAAGGATCTGAACAGACGCCATTCCAGCATAGTAATATGCACTATGGTTTTAGCTATTGGATGAACCAGTTGCAAAACCTGCAATGCAAAACTCAGGTCTTTGCCACCCTGAATCCTAACTTTAACCTCGATCCGAAAAAAGTCTGGGTGGAACGAAACTACCGTCATCCGGTGTTTGATGCAACTGCCATTGAAGCACAACAACGCTGGGCAGAGGTTAATGGTCAGAACCGCACCTCATACTGTGGTGCTTACTGGGGCTGGGGCTTTCATGAGGATGGCGCACGTAGTGCTTCCTGGGTAGTCGATCAGCTATTGCAGCAGACCGAGCAGGCAGCTAGGAGCGCATGATGCAGATGTATCCACTGGCGATTGCCCCTGCCGAAATTAGGCATCGCCGTTACCTGCCCAAAGCCCATACTTTTGAGACCCAGCTAACCTATCTATGGTTTGATCCAGATCAACTCTCAAGCTTTACCCAAAAATCCTGGCTATGGTCTTCCAGGCACTGGAATTTCCTGACCCTGGATGAGCGGGATTTTCTGACCATGGAATATGGTTCGATTCGGCAGAAGGTCGCACGCCTGCTGATTAAGCAGGAAAACTATCTGTTACCGCATGCCGCGTCTATCCGGGTGTTGGCTTTGCCACGAACACTCGGCTTTCGCTTTAATTCTGTAGTGTTTTATCTAGTCTTTGATGCCACCGACCAACTGGTATTTGTACTGAGTGAAATTACCAATACACCGTGGAATGAAAGACAGGTCTACATTCACGACTGCCGGAACAATGCAGACGAACATGCGCCGTACCAGAGTCATCAGTTTGACTTTAAAAAGACCTTTCATGTGTCGCCGTTTATGCCGATGGAGCTAGATTATCGTTGGCGCTTCAGCTTCTCTGATCATCAGAACGTGATTCATATGCAGCTGTTTGAGCAGGCCGTGCTGCAATTCGATGCCACCCTGAAATTTTCCCTGGAGGCCATCACAGTTCTTTCACAGCAGCATCGCTATGCTTTACTGAAAGTTCTCGAACCCTTCAGGATGGTCAGCGGAATTTATCTGCATGCCTTTCGTTTATGGAAAAAGAAAATTCCGTTTTACCGCCATCCTAAAAAAGAAAAAGGAAACACATTGCGATGAAAACACTGTTAATGGGAGAGCAAAGCACACTGCCGGTGGTACTGCGCCACCTGCTGAAATTACGCCATGGTCAGCTGATTTTTAAAGGCGTCTGGAACGGGGCTGTCGGGGAAAATAGCGATTTACAGGCGGTGATACAGGTGCATGATGTTCGTCTGATGGATCTGCTGTTCCGTAATGGTGTACTGGGTGCTGCCGAAGGTTTTATCCGTGGCTACTGGAGCAGTGAAAATCTGGTCGATGTGATCCGCATTTTGGCACGTAACCGCGATGTGCTGGACCAGATGAATCAGAATGCAGTGGCCAAAGCCAGCCAGTTACTGTTAAAGGTCTGGTATAAATCGCGCAAGAATTCGATTGATGGCAGCCGCAAAAATATTGCCGAGCATTATGACCTGAGCAATGACTTTTTCAAGCTGTTCCTGGATTACAGCATGATGTATTCAAGTGCTGTGTTTAAAGAGCCGGGCATGACCCTGGAACAGGCTTCGGATTATAAAAAAGAGCTGATCTGCCAGAAACTCAAGCTGAAACCGATGGATCATTTAGTCGAAATTGGCAGTGGCTGGGGCGGTTTTGCCATTTATGCCGCGCAGCAGTATGGTTGTAAAGTCACCACCATCACCATTTCCAAGGCACAGTATGATGAAGCCGTGGCCCGGGTCGCTGCAGCCGGACTATCACATCGCGTCACTGTCCAGCTGAAAGATTACCGTCTACTGGAAGGCAAATACGACAAGCTGGTGTCGATTGAAATGATCGAGGCAGTAGGTGAGCAGTATTTGCCAACTTATTTCCGAAAATGCCGCGAGCTCCTCAAGCCGAATGGTCTAGCCTTGATACAGGCCATCACCATTGAAGATGCACGCTATGCCAAAGCCCTGAATACCGTTGACTATATCAAGCGCTATATTTTCCCGGGCAGTTTTATTCCCTGTATCAGTGTCATGACCCAGACCGCATCCGAACAAAAACTGCGACTCAAACATCTGGAAGATATCGGCCAGAGCTATGCCCAGACCTTGCACTGCTGGCGTCAGCGTTTCTTGCAGCAGCATGATCAGGTCCTGCAACTCGGCTTTGATGAGCGTTTTATCCGCATGTGGGATTTTTATCTGTGTTATTGCGAAGGTGGCTTCCGCGAAGGTGTGATCAGCGATGTTCATTTGCTGTTTGAAGCCAGTGCTTACTAAGCAGAAATAAAACAGGAGGGCGACATGCTGCTAGATTTATTTTTGCTCAATGTCTTCATCATGCTCTGTAGCTGGGTGTTGGTGACCTATAACCGCAGAGCAGGGCTAGTCGATGTCGCTTGGAGTTTCAGTATTGCCCTAAACATGATTATTGCCGCTTGGGCGATTCACAGTGCACCACTGTTGGTTCGGTTATTTCTGGGACTGGCGAGTGGGATCTGGTTTTCACGGCTGACTTGGCATCTGTTACGGCGCTATGCCAATGAAACCCAAGAAGACACGCGTTATGCCAACATGCGCCGAGCGATGGGGGATTATCAGCATCTTGGTTTTCTGGTGTTTTTTATATTTCAGGCAGGTTTGGCGCTACTGTTTTCCTACCCAATGCTGAAGTTGTTAAGTATCTCGACCGAGCAATGGAATGACTGGACTTTGGTCACTGTGATTGGGGCGGGTATGATCATGCTCTTGGCTTTGATAGGTGAAAGCACTGCCGATCAGCAACTTTACCGTTTTAAGCTAGATCCACAGAATCAAGGTAAAACCATGGATCAGGGCTTGTGGAAATATTCGCGCCATCCGAATTATTTTTTTGAATGGCTGCATTGGTTTGCCTATCCAGTGCTCGGTTTGGCAGCAGGATGCTATGAATTATGGATATATCCACTGCTGATGTGGCTATTCTTGTACTACTTTACAGGTATTCCCTTTAGTGAAAAACAGGCGCTCGCCCACCGTGGCGACAACTATAAAGACTATCAACGACGAACTTCAATGTTTATTCCGTGGCCACCCAAAGAGTAGGTAAATACATGGACTTTATGATTAAAAAAACCTTAGAACTGATCGAAAATGGCAAGGTGCCAGACCCAGTGATTCGTGCAGGCATTCGTACTTTAAGCAAAAAACGTTTGGCACAAGAAGGTCGGTTTAACCCCGCATTGGCAGCGCAGCGCTATATGGATGTGCTGACCATGCTGAAAAACAGCGAAATTGCCATTGAGACAGACAAAGCCAATGAACAGCATTATGAACTGCCGACCGCATTTTTTCAGGCAGTACTCGGTAAGCGTTTGAAATATAGCGCGAGTCTCTTTGAACATGCCGATACAACGCTAGACCAAGCCGAAGAAGCTGCTCTTGCATGCTATTGCCAGCGAGCACAACTGAAAGACGGGCAGGATATTTTGGAAATTGGCTGCGGTTGGGGTTCTTTAAGTCTATATATGGCCGAGCGTTATCCAAGGGCCCGTATTACAGTCGTGTCAAATTCTTCAACGCAGCGCGAGTATATTCAGGAACAAGCCCGTTTAAAAAAACTGGATAACCTGACGGTGATCACTTGTGATGTCAATGTGTTGCAACTTGAACCTGCCTCTTTTGATCGTGTGGTGTCAGTGGAGATGTTTGAGCACGTGCGTAACTATCAAAAACTATTTGAAAATATCAGTATTTGGCTCAAACCAAATGGCTTATTGTGGTGTCATATTTTCTGTCATCGTTTCTTGCATTATCCTTTTGAAGTCAAAAATGAGTTTGACTGGATGTCGCAATATTTCTTTAGTGGTGGTTTGATGCCAGCAGCCTCAACTTTCCTACATTTTCAGCAGCATTTACAGCTAGAACAGCACTGGCAATGGGCGGGCACGCAGTATGAACGTACCGCAAATGCTTGGCTAGAAAATATGGATGCTAAACAGGCCGAGCTAAAGCCCTTATTTGAACAAACTTATGGCGCGGATGCCGCAATCTGGTGGCAACGCTGGCGGATTTTCTTTATGGCCTGTGCCGAGCTGTTCGGTTATGAGCATGGACGCGAGTGGGTGATCGGTCACTTTCTGTTTAAAAAGAAAACCGTATAATTGAATGGCGAATCGGATGGGCCAGCGGGGAATGCACCAATGTTAAAGCTGTTCAGGGACAAACACGATCATCCTCTGGGTGAGGTGTTTAACCGCTATTACTGGCTGCAAATCGGATTCATTGCCCTGTCTGTGGTGATCGGGATTGGCTGTAGTGCTTGGGTAATCAAGGGTTCCCTGCTCAGAACTGCGCTAGAACAGGAAATGTCACACTACTGGCAGCGGCTGGAACGTAATCCAGCTGCTGAACTGCCCGACACCAAAAACCTGTATGGTTACCGCTGGAGCGATGTGCCGCCAGTCCAATTTCGCCACATGCAGCTTGAGCAAGGGGTGAACCGGCATTTTGTCGATGGCAAGGAGCGCATGACCGTGTATGGTGAAAAAGACGGACAGCATGTGCTGCTGGTGTTTGGCGAAAGCAACGTCAACAAGCTGGTCTGGCTGTTTGGTCTGGCACCGCTGATGGTCAGCCTGTTTGTGCTATATAGCGTATTGTGGTGGTGGAACCGTCGGGCCCGACGTTATTTTTCCCCGATTACCCGGTTGGCCAATGCGCTGGAACATATCGACTGGGAACATCAGAAAAATCAGGCTTCGCCTTTTCAGGACATCCGCACCGACTCCAATCTGGAAGCTGAATACCTCAAGCAGGCGCTGGAAAAATATCATCAGGTATTAAGCGAATTTATTCAGCGTGAGCGTGAATTTACCGGAGATGTTAGCCATGAGCTGCGCACGCCACTGACCATTTTAAAAGGCAATGTGCAGCTGTGTCAGGCACGCTATGGCGACAACAAGTCCTTTACCCGCCTGCATAACACCATTGAAGACATGCAGCTGCTGGTCGATACCTTGCTGGCCATTGCCCGCAATACCACCAATACTTTAACTGCTGAACCGACCATGCTTTCAGAATGTCTGGACAATCTGGTGCAGGATCTAGAGAGTGTCAGTCATAACAAAGGCATGCAGATTGACCTGCAAAAAGACCTCGATGAACAGCCGCGTAAACTTTACCCATCCATGACCAAAATGGTGTTTGGTAATATTCTGCGCAATGCGCTGAACTATTCACAGGGCACAGAAATTGATGTGATTCTGGAAAAAAATAAAGTGCTGATTGCTGACAATGGGGTCGGCATGCCTTTACCTAACAATTCTAAGGTTCAGGAACTGTCTGGCCAGCAGCTACAACTGGAAATCAAAGGGCATGGCATTGGATTGCAATTGGTGCAAAAGCTATGCAAACAGCTAGGTTGGCGTGTGGAGCTGTTTGACAGGCAATATTATCTTGGCACTCATCAGAATGTTGACCTGGCAATGACCACTGGACTGATTGTCGTTGTGTACCTAAATTAGGCTTCATCTTCGAAAGCAATCTTTAAACCAATCCCGGATATGGTGTGAATCAGCTTTTGTTCAAAGGGTTTATCGACCATTTTGCGTAAATTATAGATATGACTGCGCAGAGCATCACTTTCTGGCTCTTCGTCACCCCAAAGCTCCATCATAATTTCCTGTTTGGTCAGTACTTTAGGAGAGTGACGCATCAGTAGCTTCAAAAGTTTAAACTGAATAGGAGGCAATTCAATGTTCTGCCCAGCTCGAGTTAGCTGCTGTGTTGCTGGGTCCAAAATTAGGTCATGAATTTGCAGACGACTGCTAGATACTTCACCCAGAGAACGTTTGATCAGGGCCTTGACCCGAACCACCAGCTCGTTAAAGTCAAAGGGCTTGACCAGATAATCATCCGTGCCGGAATTGAAGCCTTTGAGTTTATCATCCAAGGTATCCCGAGCGGTAAGCATCAAGACAGGTAAGTCCAACCCTTCTTCATTGCGTAACCACTCGCACAATTCATAACCAGAACCATCAGGCAAATTAATGTCTAGTAGCAAGATATGGTAGCGTTGCTGTTTCAGTAATTGTCTAGCAGCACTCAGATTGCGGGCATGATCGACCACAAAGCCATGTTCTTCCAGAAACTCGCATAGGGTAGAGGCCAGTTCATAATGGTCTTCAACCATCAGGATAAAATGTTTCGACATAGCGGCAGATACTAATTTAATAATTGCTGTTTTAATTTAGCACTAAATGGCTGGGGACCCAGCCATATATTAAAATATTGTTGTGCCAGAGGATGTTTAAGCTGCCCTAAACCCTGCTGGTTCAGGGATAAGCTTAGGGTCTGTGTAGCATGGTCGTATTTTAAACGGTACAGGTCGCCTAATCTGACCGGACGATACAAATCAGTGAATGGGTTGAATAGAGCATGTATTTTTGCGTCTTTAACATTCCGTTTCAGTAAATGTGTGGCCGCACGCTTAAATGCCCATTCCGGAATATTCTGGGTATAGGAAAAGTCCATTTGTATATTTTGTTTTTCCCAGGACTGGCTACAGTTTTGGGCAAAATAACTGGCCATACCGACCTGTTTTTTACCCACCATCAGCGGACCATTGCCGCATTGATTCAGGCTTTGTGCCTGTGCCCATGGACAGAAGCTACATCCCATCACTAACGCCGTACTAATCGCTATTTTTTGAAAGGCAGTAGCCATGAGTAGACCCCTCCAACATAAGGCAGGGAACGGTACAGGCCGTTCGCAGGGTCCCAGAAATCCTGCTGGAAAATAATCTTGTTGTTTTCGTTGATCTTGATTTCACTGATACCGTAAGAGTCCATACTGCGAGTCGTGCCGAACATTTTAAAATCATAGGCCATATGCCAGTGCACATAGGCAGAGTCCTGATGATAAGAAGCGTTTAAAAGCTTGACGCTGACCTTGCTGACCCGTTTGTTCATGCCTTGAAAGTGCTCGAGTAGATTTTGGCGAGATGAAAATTGCGATAGGGTATCGTTAATAAACAGCTGGTCGGCATACAGCGATCCGGCTCTTTCCACAAATTCCGGTGTGCCCAAGGTATTAAAGGCTGAGGTAAAGCGGAGGCCGATATCCTGAGCTTTAGCCTGATCCAGCGCTATCCCCTGAATACCGTTTCTGGATTGGGCGTAATCGGCTGAATAACTGGGAATACTTTTACATCCGGCTAACAACAGAAGCGGCAAGGATAAGGCTGTAGCAATTAGTGTTTTTACAAGTCTCATCATCAGTGTCCGTATGAAGTGTATGTTCATACCTTAGGCAGCACAGCGTGAACAGAATGTGAAATAGACGTTATAGATGAGCAAATGAATAGAATTTTTCAAATCAAAGATTAAATGTTTAACTTTTTTCCTCGGCCATTAACCAATCAATGATATTCATAACATCACGATTTTCGTTATTTTTTCTGACCATTGCATAAAAATTATAGTCACAATAGATAAAACCAAAAGGGGCAATGATCCTTCCATTTAACATTTCTTTTTCTACTAGAATTTGAGGTGCTATGGCAATTCCTAACCCAGACACGGCAGCTTCTATCATTAAATTCAGACTATCAAAATAACGTTCATTCGCTTTTGGGGAAAAGCGTATTTGAAACTGATCGAACCATGTATGCCATGCACTTTTATTTGAGTGGGTATGAAGTAATGGATAGTTTAAAAGATCATTTACGGAATGAAGAAGATTTATTTCACGATTACAAATAGGACCCATGTTATCGGGAAATAACAGATATTTATTCAAAAAGTTAGGAAGTAGATGATGCTCACTGACGCTATTGATAAATATGTCAACTTTCTCTTTTTCTAACAATTTTAAGTCATTACATGTCATTAATTTTATATGGATATTGGGATAAATGACTTCGAGCTTTTCTAATCGAGGAATCAGCCAATTTGCCATAAAACTATGAGAAGCGCCTATGACAACTTCTACTTCAAATGTCTTATTAGTTAACTCAAAGACGCATTGTTCTAAACGATTAAAAAGCTCCATACAAACGAGCGATAATTCTTCTGCATCCGTTGTAAGGGAGATGGTAGAGGAATGCCGAATAAACAATTTTTTATCCAACCATTCTTCTAACTGCTTTATTTGATGGCTAATCGCGCTATGGGTTACACATAATTCTTCGGCAGCTAAGCTGAAACTTTTATTTCTGGCGACAGCTTCGAAAGCTTTTAAAGCATTAAGCGGAGGTAATGTTCTGCGTTTCATGTTGTAAAATTTTCTAACACCATAAGCTCAAAATATATCAATTATCAGAAAAATGAAAATATTTTAAGATCGAACGAGTTTTGATAGTAAAAGAGATATGAGATGACAACCCCTTATACAGGTAATGGTCCTGATGACTTGGGATTTTTTGGTAAATTTGGTGGATGTTACATGCCAGAGAGCTTAATGCCAGCACTTCAAGAATTAGAGCAAGCCTTTAATACTGTTCGGCACAAACCTGAATTTTGGGCTGAATATCAGCAGATTTTAACGGACTTTGTTGGTCGTCCTAGTCCTCTTTTTTATGCAAAAAACCTAACAGCTTATGCAGGCGGCGCTCGAATATATTTCAAGCGAGAAGATTTGAACCATACGGGTGCGCATAAGATCAATAATTGTGTAGGGCAAATCTTATTAGCCAAATTTATGGGCAAAACCAGAATCATTGCAGAAACGGGTGCTGGACAACATGGTGTTGCAACAGCAACGGTTTGTGCACTTTTTAAGATGAAATGTACTATTTTTATGGGAGAAACAGATATTCAGCGCCAACAAATGAATGTTGAACGCATGAAATTACTCGGTGCTGAAGTCAGAAGTGTTCAAAAAGGTCGTGGGACTTTAAAAGATGCCATGAACGAAGCATTACGTGACTGGATTCGTCATGTGGATACAACCTATTACCTGTTGGGTACTGGCGCAGGCCCTCACCCATATCCGACGATGGTCAGAGAATTTCAGAAAATTATTGGTCTAGAAGCCAGAAACCAAATACTCCTGAAAGAAAATAGACTGCCTGATGCTCTAGTTGCTTGCGTGGGTGGGGGATCAAATGCACTAGGGTTGATGTATCCTTTTCTAGAAGACCTGAATGTCAAAATGTTTGGCGTTGAGGCAGGTGGAAAAGGAACAAATAGTGGTGAACATGCCGCCTCTATTTGCAAAGGTCAAGTCGGCGTGCTACATGGCAATTTAACCTATTTATTACAAGACTTAGATGGGCAGATTTTAGAAGGGCACTCTATATCAGCTGGATTGGATTATCCTGGTGTTGGCCCTGAACATGGCATTCTGTTTGAAACAGGACGTGTGACATACACGGCTATAACCGATCAAGAGGCTGTAAATGCATTTCAGCTTTTAAGTCAACAGGAGGGTATTATTCCTGCGCTTGAGAGTTCCCATGCGATTGCATATGCGATTCAACTTGCTCAAGAAATGCAACTAGAGCAGATCATTATTGTCAATTTAAGTGGCAGAGGAGACAAAGACTTAAACACGGTCAAAAAATATCTTGCAGGAGCTACAGCATGAACCGTCTAGATCAAAAATTAGAGCAATTGAAACAGGAAAATCGAAGCGGTCTGGTTTGTTATTTTACTGCTGGAGATCCTAATTTTACAGAAAGTTGTCGTCTGTTAAGCCAATTGGGTCAAGCAGGGGCTGACATTATTGAAGTGGGTATTCCATTTTCTGATCCAGTGGCAGATGGAGAGATCATTCAGGCAGCGCATCTTCGGGCTTTAGATGCAGGTCAAACGGTAAAACAGACCATTGAGTTGGTAAAAGTAATCAGGCTGCATGATGACCAGACACCAATAATTTTCATGACTTATTTAAATCCGATGATGCAATATGGTTTTGAGACACTTATCGCCGAAACAGAAAATCTTATAGATGGAATATTGATTTTAGATGCTCCATATGGATATCGAGAAAAATTTGAGGTGCAATTAAATGAAAAAAATATGCATTTAATTGCAATGACCGCGCCGACGACACCAGTTGAAAGGTTAGAGCAAATTTCATCACGCGCGACAGGATTTTTATATCATGTTGCAGAAAATGGCTTAACAGGAGGAGACTTAAATTTGGCTAATCTTGAGAAAAAGATTACCGAAATCAAGCCTATTTTTAATATCCCAGTTGCAATTGGCTTTGGGATCAAAAATGAAAGCCATGTTAAAGCATTAGCCAATAAAGTAGATCTTATTATCATTGGCTCAGCGCTTGTCGATACTTTTTTTAATAAGGGAATGAATGCGACTTTAGAAAAAATCACAGTTTTTTCGCAAATCTTGAGAGAAAATAAAGAATAAGCCAGCTTCTTTGATAGGTATTTGCGTATTCTTTAAAAACATAATTAAATATAAAACAGTATTTTATCTTAACCTTCTCCCGAGAGGGAGATGGAAGTTTATACGTGGATTTTTTTCTAAAAGTGATCGCTTTTTAAAAATCACTATTATCATATAGATGTGACATACGTTTTTGCTTTGTTTCTAGATAAGCTTTGTTAAATATATTTAAACCAACTTTTAAAGGAATACGTTCAACAACATTAATTCCTAAATCAGTTAAAGATTTAATTTTAAGGGGATTATTTGTAATGAGTTTTACATTCTTTATTTTTAAATAATCTAACATAATGGTACACATATCATATTTGCGAGCATCTGCTGGTAAATTTAATAATAAATTGGCGTCAAGAGTATCATGCCCTTGGTCTTGAAGGGCGTAAGCTCGAATTTTATTGGTTAGTCCTATGCCGCGACCTTCTTGGCGTAAGTATAAGATCACACCTTGACCTGCATCATTAATCATTTTCATGGTTGAATGTAATTGGGGGCCACAATCACATTTGAGTGATCCAAAAGCGTCACCTGTTAAACACTCTGAATGAATTCTAACGAGTACAGGTTGATTAGAAATAGTACCCATGCCTTTAGCAAGAGCGATATGTTCTTCACCAGTACTTTGGTCTTGAAACGCTATAATTTCAAAATCACCAAATGCAGTCGGTAGTTTTGATTTTGAAACAAACTCTATAGCCATTGAAGAATACACCTATATAAATTTATATTTGGTACAATTTACTTAATCTAACTTGAAAGCATTCGCTAATTTTTTTCAGTCATAAATTTCAGCATTTAACTTCCAAGTAAAGAGTATGTATTTAATAGTGAATTTTTTGTGAAATATTAAGTTGACAAAATAACTAACCAAGCTAAAAAAATTTAGTTAGCCGAGGCTTTGTTGCTTAAATATGTAAGCATCTGATTTAAATAAATTTAATTTTGGATAAAAATAATAAAAACTTTTAAAATCATATAGTTATTAAATATTTGCGCAACAAAGCCGAACAGATGCCAAAATAATTGATCTGGTACAGCGTATTACACCAACATGTTATACGCAGGCGATGAACTTTTTAACAGGTAAAAAACGCCGCAAATAAAGACGTATTCACATGAAAGATCATTTTATCGTTTTAACCGAGTATGCTGAATCGAGTAATTTTTAAATTAAAAAAAGCTTCGATTTCAATGCTGAAGCATTCCGTTAAATAAAATGATAAGGAGCCCTACATGAGTGGTTCTCATAACCATGATCACAGTCATGTTGAAGTGACTGCAAAAAATGCCAAGAAATTAACCATTGCACTTGCCTTGACGTTTACCTTCTTAATTGTGGAAGTGGTTGCAGGATTTATCACACAAAGTTTGGCCTTACTGTCCGATGCAGCGCATATGTTTACCGATGCCGCTGCTTTAGCCATTGCTTTAGCAGCCATCAAAATTGGGCAAAAGCCTGCAGATGATAAACGTACTTTTGGCTACCAACGGTTTGAAATCTTGGCAGCTTTGTTTAATGCTATGATGTTGTTTGTGGTGGTGATTTACATTTTATATGAAGCCTATCAGCGTTTTAGTCAGCCACCTGAAATTCAAAGCTTCGGCATGCTGATTGTTGCGGCTTTGGGTTTAATCATCAATCTGATTTCAATGAAAATTTTGGTGTCGAGCAGCCAAGACAGCTTAAATGTGAAAGGGGCTTATCTTGAGGTGCTTAGTGATGCATTAGGCTCTGTGGGTGTGATCATTGGCGCACTGGTGATTTATTTCACAGGTTGGATGTGGGTAGATACCATTATTGCTGTGTTGATTGGCTTTTGGGTCTTACCTCGAACTTGGGTGCTACTGAAACAAAGTATCAATATTTTGCTCGAAGGTGTGCCAAGTGAAATTGATATTGAATCTTTACGTAATGACTTGCTGGCTTTAGAGGGTGTACAAGGCATTCATCAGCTTAAAGTTTGGGCGATTACTTCTAAAAATGTGCATTTAACAGCGCATTTGATTGCACCCGATGTAGATCAAAGAGCTTTATACCACCAAGCTGTAGAGTTATTGGGGCATGAGCATGGGATTACGCAAGTGACTTTACAGATTGAAGAAGATGAATGCCATCCACATGAACATAATCATTAAAAAAACTTGACCTTAGACTTAGTCTAGGCTTTACAATAGCGTCACTTTATTTCAGTACGACATTATGCGTTCTACCACGTGGATTAGCATCTTAGTTGCTTTATTCATGTTCCAAAGTCTATGGAACGTGGCGGCAGCTTTTTGCGTCCATGAAGAACAAAAAGCTCAAGTCGTGACTCAACAAAGTTTTCATTTGTATTAGTTCAAACTTGATCGTACATTCTTCCTGAAAAAGAGAAAGTTACCCGTTTTGATAAAGGTGTCGAAATCTTAATCAAACAAAGGTAACTTTCTTATGTTGCATACTAACAATCAAATCATTAAACACAAAGTAGGTCTGCTTAATTTAGCTGAAGAGCTTCAGAATGTATCCAGAGCATGCAAAGTGATGGGTGTTTCAAGAGATACATTTTATCGCTATCAGGAATTAGTGAAGTCTGGTGATATTGATGCACTGCTCAATAAATCCCGTCGAGTACCAAATTTAAAAAACCGTGTAGATGATGCTACTGAACAGGCTGTTATTGATTTCGCAAATTTGAACCGTACCGGGTTTGTCGGAGACCACTTTTCTTGAGAGAATGTCCCGATGAAAAAAGTAAAATACACCCCTGAAATCAGAGATAGAGCGGTTCAATTATTGATTGAATCCGAAAAAGATTATCC